>JAGGTG010000203.1 GCA_021163905.1 Candidatus Aerophobota bacterium | reverse complement strand
CTATAGTAAAACCCTTATTATACAAAAGGTCCTTAATAGTAAGGATTAACTCTACTTCCTTTTTTTGATATCTTCTATGTCCACCTTTACTTTTTTGAGGTTGAAGAGAAGGGAACTTACTTTCCCAGAACCTTATTACATGAGAAGGCAGCCCTGTTATCTTACTAACCTCCCCTATTGAAAAGTAAAACTTCTCGGGGATTTTTTCTTTACCCTCCACCTCTTCCTCTCCTCACCTCCCTTTTACCCTTATATTTAAATTTTCAAGAAATGTTACATAACTGCTTTCTTAAGGTCCTTCCCCGGGTCAAATTTTGGTACTTCTCTTGCAGGTATCTGAATTTCCTCTCCTGTTTGAGGATTTCTTCCCTTT
Source organism: Candidatus Aerophobota bacterium (assembly GCA_021163905.1). Taxonomy (GTDB): domain Bacteria; phylum Aerophobota; class Aerophobia; order Aerophobales; family B3-G15; genus JAGGTG01. Next base: position 7,524 of record JAGGTG010000203.1, on the reverse strand, counting down.
CTGGATTTTCGAGAGATAACTTTAAAACTACCAAATCCAACCAGAGTAACCTTTTCCCGTTTGGCCAGGGCATCACTGATAGTGGAGAGAATTTTATCCATGGTTTCTCTACAAACCTTCTTGGTAAGACCAGTTTGCCTTGCTACTTCCTCTACCAACTCAGCTTTGTTCATTTTAGTATACCTCCTTTATGGGTTTATAATAGTTTATCCAGGGCCTCTTTTACTATATCTTATTATGCGATTTTGACAAGTGTTCATAGTTTATACTTCCTGCACCTTCTCTCCCAACTTATGTTCTCTGCCGGAAAATAGCCTTTTCAAATTGGAGTGGTGACGCAAAACAATGATAACTGCAACAACTATACCTAAAATTGTATAATTAAACGCACCTTTGCCCATCAGTATCCAGATATAAAAAGGTAATAATGCAGCTGATACCATGGAACCCACAGATACATATCGAGTTACCCCCACTGTTATAACCATTGTCAAAAGAGAAAATAAAAAAGGAAGAGGAGTAAGTAACAGGAAAACACCAGCAGATGTTGCAACTCCTTTTCCTCCTCTAAATTTTAAAAAGACAGGCCAGTTATGCCCGATTATACAGGAAAATCCACCTATCGCCCTTATTATTGAAAGATCTATATGGGAGGGAAACAATCCCGATATCCAGACAGAGGCTACTCCTTTACCCACATCTATTAGAAAAACAAATAATGCAGCTTTTTTCCCCAGTACTCGAAGAACATTAGTGGTTCCTATATTTCCGCTTCCATAATTTCTTACATCAACTTTCCTTATTCCCTTCCCGATAATATATCCACCTGGAATTGAACCAAGTAAATAACCTGTAATTATTACTGCTACAGGCGTAATAAACATTATTATTTAGAAAATTCCTGCAGTTTTTTTCTTATGTCTTCCTTAATAAAATCCCCTATTACAACCTCTTCATCTTTTTCTATAGACTCAGGAATTGAATTTTCCTCTTTTTGCTCTTTTTCTTTCTCTTCCCTTTCCTTTAGCTTCTTTACACTTAATCTTATCCTTCTCTTCTCAGGATTAATCTCCACAATCTCAGCTTTTATATACTCACCAACGGATGTTATTTTTTCCGGATGATGAACATATTCGCTGTCAAGCTCAGAAACGTGAATAAGGCCATCTATTCCAGGAGCAAGGTTAACAAAAACACCAAAATTGGTTATCTCCTCAACTTTTCCCGAAATAACATCTCCCACCTTGTATTTTTCCATAAGACTTTGCCAGGGATCAGGTTGAGTTTGCTTTAAACCAAGCGCCATTCTTTTTTCTTTAGCATTAATATCCAGAACTTTTACATTGACCAGCTGTCCTACATATACCACTTCCTTTGGATGTGAAATTCGTTTATCCCAGGAAAGATCCGATATATGAATTAATCCCTCCAGTCCTTTTTCAATTTCCACAAAAGCTCCAAAATTTGTTAGATGGGTGACTTTCCCACTAACCTGTGATCCCACTTTGTATTTCTCCTCCACCACACTCCAGGGATCCGGTTTTGTCTGCTTTAATCCAAGAGAGATCTTCCCTTTATCCTTGTCGAGTTTCAGCACCTTAACCTCAATTTCCTCGTTTAACTTCACAACTTCCCTTGGATCCTTGACCCATCCCCAGGATAAATTCTCAGGATGAATAAGGCCATCTACACCTCCAAGATCAACAAATACCCCAAATTTAGTTATAGAGCTTACCCTTCCCTTAACTATTTTCCCTTCCTCAAGATTTGATAAAACCGCTTCTTTCCTTTTTTCCTTTTCTTCAAGTTCAAGAAACTTACGGGAGACAACTATATTTTTTGAATTCTTATCAAGTTCAATTACCATAACATTTAAGGTTTTTCCTATATACTTTTTTAAATTCACATTTCTTTTTAAACTCACATGGGAGGCGGGGATGAAACAGGTTAAAGAGCCAAGATTGGCTAACAATCCTCCTTTAACTATCTTGTTAACTTTTACCTTAATTGGTTTACTTTCTTTAAAAGCCCTGGCAAACTTAGACCAATCTAACCTAAAATCAGCTTCCTTTTTGGATAAGAAAAGGCGACCACTTTCAGTTTTTCGCATTACACATACATTCATCTTTTCCCCAACCTGGGGAATTTCATCTGAGGGAGAGCTATACTCCTCCCATGGCATGAATCCTTCAGATTTCATACCTACATCAAGAAGTATTCCATCTCGAGTTGTCTGAACCACTTTTGCCTTAATTATATCTCCTTCCCTGGGTGGAATAGGACTTTCGTATTTTTTAACCAGATGTTCAAATACCTCTTTTTCTCCTTCTTTCTCCGGAATGTTCTTTTCTTCATTGTTAACAGCATCCTCTTTTTTCTTCTCAACAGTCTCCTGCTGTTTTTTCTCTTCCGCAGATGACCTTATTAAACTATCAGCGGCTCGATCAAGTATACTTTCTTCCTTAGACTTACCCACTTCTATCCTCCCCTCCCTTCTGGGTTTTTATTTAATTTTTTTAATATTACCTCTTTAATGTTTCTTATCATTTTTTCAGGAGTTGATGTTCCTCCAGTTATACCTATTTTTTCCATCTTTTCAATCTCTTTATAATTTATATCCTCCTCTCCTTCAACAAAGTAAGTCCTCACCCCTATGGATCTACACAATCTCACCAGCTGCCCTGTGTTGGAACTATTGTGACCTCCTACCACCAGCATTGCCTCCACCTTTTTTGCTAAATTTAGCGTTTCCTTTTGTCTTTCTCTTACAACCTCACAAAGTGTATTAAAAATTCTTATTTCAAATCCGTATTCTATTAGATTTTTCACGATATTTTCAAAATTGTCAAGCGACTCAGTGGTTTGAGCTATCACTCCAACTTTTTCTCCGAGGGGAATATTCATTACCTGCTCTGGATCTTTAACAACATAAAGCTTATCCGTAGGGGTATTTGATATTACCGCTTTTACCTCCGGATGATCAACTGACCCTACCATAATAATCTGATAGGACTTTTTGGCAAGTGCCCTGGCAATTTTCTGAACTTTCAAGACATAGGGACAGGTGGTTTCAACTATTTTTAATCCTTTCTTTTTTCCCTCTTCTACAATTTTGTAATCAACCCCATGTGCCCTTGTAAAAACAGTTCCTTCCTTTACCTGGTTAATGTCCTGTATTACCTTTAAACCCTTCCTTTTTAAATCCTCCATTACCTTTGGATTATGGATAAGATCTCCCAGACAGTAAATCTTATCATTTCCCCTTTTCAGCTCATCCTCAACCTTGGCAATTGCTTTTTTAACACCAAAACAAAAACCCATTTTTCTGGGAAGATAAATCCTCATCTATTAGCACCCATACCTATCATCTCTTCCCTTAAAATACGCAGGATACTTTTTATTTTTTCCTCTTTTTCACCGCTAAAACTATCAGGTAAAATCGGTCTTCCAACTTTTAACCTAATTTTACCTAATTTTATAAATCTTGCCCCTGCTGGGAGAGCTTTCCCGGTACCCCTTATAACTACTGGAACAATAGGAACTTTTAAATGTAGGGCTATTCTTATTGAACCTTCTTTAAAATTTCCCAATTTACCGGAGCGGCTACGTGTCCCCTCGGGAAATAAAGCAAGAAGTTTTTTCCCTTTAACTACCTCAATTGCTCTTTGATACGCTTTTTTATCTAATCTATTTCTCTTAAGAGGAAAAGCCCCGAGTTTCGTTATTAACCAGCCAAAAATTGTATTTTGAAAAAGCTCTTCTTTTGCCATAAAGTTCATTCTGCGGGGGACAAGAAGTGCCAGAACAACAGGATCCAGGTAACTTCTGTGATTCGCAACAATAATGGCCGCTCCTTTTTTAAGGATCTTTCTATCGCCTTCTATTTTTAAACTAAAAAAAATCTTAAAGAGTAAAAAACCAATACCCCAGAGAAATAAATACCACCAGGGAGTCTCTTTCATAGATCATTTTTTTCTATACCAATTTTATCTTTCACCACATTTAAAATCCTATCAAGAGTCTCAAAAATACCAAGATGGGTGTTATCAACAACAAGGGCATCCTCAGCTTTTCTAAGAGGAGAAATATTCCTTTCCCTATCCAGTTTATCTCTTGCCTCTAAGTTTTTCTTTACCTCTTCCAGGCTACAGCTGATCCCCTTTTCTTGAAACTCTTTCCACCTTCTTTTAGCCCTTTCCTCAAGAGATGCTACAAGAAAGATCTTAACATCCGCATTGGGAAAGACAACGGTTCCTATATCTCTTCCCTCGGCCACCACTGATCTTTCCCGGGCAATTTTTCTTTGCATCTCAACCATTGCTTTTCTAACACCGGAAATTTTAGAAACTACGGATACCCATTTATTTACCAGTGGACTACGAATTAGAGAGGATATATCTTTTTCATCTACATAAACTTTTACTCCAGGATGATCTTCTAGGGGATATATTTTTATATTGATTTTTTTTGCCAGATTAGAAAGAGATTTTTCATTTTCAAGGTCAGCATTTTCATTTAGTGCCATCCAGGTTATGGCTCTATACATAGCTCCTGTATCAAGATAAATAAACCCCATCTTTTTAGCCAGAAGGTACGCTGCTGTACTCTTACCCGAAGCTGCAGGTCCATCTATAGCTATTATAAAATGTTTATCTTTGTAGGATGTTCTGAAGTTCCCTGATAAAGGTTTCATTTTCTTCCCGGGTTCCAACTGTCAGTCTAATATGATTGGGTAGATTATAAGCCTCCATTCCCCTTACTATAATGCCTTTTTTAAGCAGGGCAAGTATAATCTCTTTGGTATTTTCTCCAGTTTCTATTAAAATAAAATTCGCCTGAGTAGGAACAAATGGAACTTTCAGCTCTTTTAAACAGCTATAGAGAAACTCCTTCTCCCTTTTTATTAAGTTTTTACTTTTAATTACATGATCCCTATCTTTAAGAGCAGCTCTTGCAGCCACCTGTGCTAAAGAATTAACGTTAAAGGGAGGACGAACTTTATTAAGGATAGAGATAATTTGTTTTTTTGCAATAGCGTATCCCACCCTTAATCCTGCCAGTCCATAGATCTTTGAGAAAGTTCGAAGAACAATAATGTTCTTGCCCTCTTTTACCCAGGTTAAGGTATCAGGATACTCTGAATCATCTACATACTCATGGTAAGCCTCATCCGAGATAACAATGGTACCTGGGGGAAGATTTTGGATAAGCTCCTGCATTTCTTTGCTTTTTAAGATTGTTCCGGTTGGATTGTTGGGATTGCTTATAAAAATAAGTCTGGTTTTATCTGTTAAAGAATTTAAAATCCTGGATACATCTAAACCGAAATCTTTTAAAGGAACAGTTACTATCTCTCCCCGGGAAAGCTGGGTATCTATCCTGTACATGAGAAAAGAGGGATCACCCATTATTGCCTGATCCCCTTTCTGAATAAATATTCTTGTTATAATGGACACAATCTCATCTGAACCATTTCCAACGATTATATTATCAGAATCAACTCCTAAATAACTGGCTATATCCTCTCTCAAATAGTAAGCCGCCCCATCAGGGTATAGATGAATCTTGGAGACATAGTTCTTAATAGCCTGAATTGCTCTGGGGGAGGGTCCAAGAGCATTCTCATTTGAAGCTAACTTTATGACCTTCTTTACTCCTAATTCCCTTTTTACCTCTTCTATTGGTTTTCCAGGAACATAGGGTTTTATATTCAAGATATGGGTGGGAACCATTTTATAAATTGGATCATCCATTTTAGCTTCCATAACTACCTCATCAGTAATAGTAATTCTCAGTTGTTAACTTACAGTTTTATTTTTATCTATTTTTTTTCAAGCTTGCTCCCTCTGATGCTGGTCCAACAAGAGCGGCATAACGGGCAAGATAGCCTGTCTTCACCTTAGTAGGTAGAGGTTGCCATTTTTCTCTTCTTTTCTTTATTTCAGACTCTGGAATCTCTACGTCTATTTTTCTATCTGGAATATCAATTATAATAACATCCCCATCTTCCAGAAGGCCAATAGGACCACCAGCTGCTGCCTCCGGACATATATGGCCGATGCAGGGTCCTCTCGTTCCTCCTGAAAAGCGTCCATCTGTAATCAAAGCCACTGAATTTGATAATCCCATCCCCACTACTGTAGCTGTAGGAGAGAGCATCTCCCTCATTCCTGGACCTCCACGTGGTCCCTCATACCTTATAACAATAACCTCACCTGGTTTTATCTTTTTATCAAAAAGAGCCTTAACTGCCTCCTCTTCCTGATTAAAAACTCTTGCCCTTCCTCTAAATTTTTTTACCGAATCAGCTACAGCTGATCTTTTAACTATAGCACCCTCAGGGGCAAGTGATCCAAAAAGAACGGCAAGCCCTCCTTCTCTTTCATACGGATTATCCCAGGATCTTATCACATCCTGATCGTATATTGTTGCTTTTTTAGCAATATCAAGTATGGATTTTCCTGATACAGTCAGGCAATCAGATAACACATTCTGCATAGATTTTAAAAGTGCAGGAATTCCCCCTGCCCACTCAAGATCCTCCATAAAGTAGTCCCCACCAGGTCTGAGGTTAACAAGATGGGGAACTTTTCTACCTATCTCATCAAAATCTTTAAGCGACAAATCAACCTCTGCTTCTTTAGAAATTGCAAGAAGATGAAGTACTGTATTGGTAGATCCTCCAAGAGCCATATCAACCTTAATGGCATTTTCAAAGGAAGATCTTGTCATTATATCTCTTGGACAAATGTTATTCCTTACAAGCTCTACAACTCTTATACCAGATTCATAAGCTATTCTTCTCTTTTTAGCTGAAACGGCAAGAGCCGATCCTGAACCTGGAAGACTCATTCCGAGAACTTCAGTTAAACAGGCCATAGTATTTGCAGTATAAAGACCCTGACAGGAACCTGTTCCCGGGCAGGCCTCTATTTCAAGATGGGAGAGTTCCTCTTCATCTATCTCTCCCTTTTTAAACCTCCCTACCGCCTCAAAAGAATCCCTGACATAGGAAAGTCTTCTCCCGGAATATCTTCCCGAGAGCATAGGACCTACAGTTACAACCACTGAGGGTATATTTAAACGAGCTGCAGCCATAAGCATGCCAGGGGTTATCTTATCACAATTGGTTATAAGCACAAGTCCATCAAAACAGTGTGCATTGGCAACAGATTCAATTGAGTCAGCTATTAGCTCTCTTAGTGGCAATGAATACTTCATTCCACTGTGTCCCATAGCTATACCATCGCATATAGAAGGAATACCAAAGACAAATGGGTAACCTCCACCCGCCTCAACACCTCTTTCAACAAATCTTTCTATATCTCTCATGGTTGTGTGGCCAGGAACTATATCACTAAAACTGGATGCTACTCCAATAAATGGCTTTTTAATAGCAGATGGGGATATTCCTGTAGCATACAAAAGAGCTCTGTGAGGAGTTCTTTCAATACCATTTTTTACACTGTCGCTTCTCATTTTTCACCCTCTTTTTTTTTTTTTTAAAAATTTTTTTTCTTTCTC
>JAGGTG010000107.1 GCA_021163905.1 Candidatus Aerophobota bacterium | reverse complement strand
CATTAACCGATGCTGATGAGATTATTAAATTAGCCGATAAAGCTGGAGAAGCTGTAATATTTGGAGGGGGACTCATTGGACTGAAAGCCGCATATGGATTAAAAAAAAGAGGTATCAATGTTAAGGTGATGGTTAAATCCCCCAGGGTATTATCACAGGTGGTAGATTCCGAGGCAGCTCAAATAATAGGTGGATGGCTCCAGGAAAATGGGATAATTATTCGCACGGGAATTGCTCCAGAGGAGATTCTGGGTGATGGTGAAGTGCAGGAGGTAAAACTGGATAATGGAGAAAAAATTTCCGCTAAGCTTGTAATAGTTGGAAAGGGGGTTAGCTGTAATACATCTTTAGTTGAGAACTCCCCTGTAAGAGTCCACTGGGGAATTATTACAGATGATTTTCTCCAAACAAGCGTTGAAGATATTTTTGCTGCCGGAGATGTTGCTGAAACTAAAGATCTTGTACTTGAAAGAGGAAATGTTAATGCTTTGTGGACAGCTGCCTGTGAACAGGGGAGAATTGCTGGAGTGAATATGGTGGAGAAAAGGAAGAAATATCCCGGCTCCGTAGGAGCAAATTCAGCTGACTTTTTTGGTTTGCCATTTATCTCGGTTGGTTATGTGAGAGTAAGAGAAAAAGGTTATGAGGAGCTGGTAAAGTCTGACCCCAGGCACTACAAATATAAAAAAGTTGTACTTAAGGGAAATAGGTTGGTTGGTTTTATAACAATAAATAATATAGAAAATGCTGGAGTATATACAGCCTTAATAAGAAAAAAGGCGGATGTGTCCTCAATAAGGGATATCTTACTGGAGGATTATCTTGACTATCCAAAGGTAAAAGATCTCCTGGAGGAAAAGGAAGGCTTACGGGAAAGTGTTTCCATGCAGGGAGAAATAATAAAAATAGCATAACTACCAGATTAGGAGGTTAATAATGTCTAAGATAATTGCTTCAGCAGCAATACGTGGGGCTCATAAATATGTAAAAGAAGCCGATGAGAAGTTAAACAAGTTAATTGAGGAAAAGGGAGAAAAACAGGAGGTAGGCTTTCCCAATACTGCTTATTATTTACCCCTGATTTTAGCTCTCACCGGGATAAAAGTAGAGACCCTGGCTGATGCTAAAAAAGCATTGGAGTGGGCAAAAAAACTCTTGCCGCCTGTTCCATCAGAAAAGGTGTGGCTTCCCTACCTCGGAAATACACTTGATGCGGGGATTGCTGCTTTAATTGCCACTGAAATTATTGAGGCATTAAAGTATCTTACCGGCGATGAGCCTAAAGGAATATGGCTTGGTTTCACCGATGATGCTACTTTGAGAATGCAGGGAATAAAACTGGTTGATGGTAGAATGCCTGGTTTTGCTGCTTGTGTTGGAGCTTTACCCACAAATGAACAGGCGGTCGAGCTTGCAAGATCCCTGCAGGAAAAAAATATTCTTGTTTTTATGGCTTCCTCATCAGGTGGGAAAAGTATGGCTGAACAGCTTGCCGAGGAAGGAATTGAGATGAACTGGGATACTTTCCTTGTCCCTTATGGTAAAGATACATCAGCTGCCGTTCATGCATTGAATTTCGCTGTAAGAGCTGCCCTGACCTTTGGAGGGATAAAGCCCGGGGATATGGATGCTGCAAGAAAGATTTTGCTTTATAATAAGGAAAGAGTCCATGCCTTTGTTCTTGCTCTTGGAGCTGACCCAGAGGTAAATGGAAGTGGTCAGCTTCTAACCGATGAAAAATATGCAGCCGCTGCTGGAGCTATTAATTTTGGATTTCCTACTTTATCTGATGTAAATATTCCCCAGATCCTTCCTACTGGAATTTGCACTTATGAGCATGTTGTTTCTAATATTCCCCTTAATAAGATAGTGAGCAAAGCCATTGAGGTAAGGGGACTTGAGATAAAAGTTACCGAGATCCCCATACCCGTTCCATATGGTGCAGGATTTGAAGGTGAGAGAGTTAGAAAAGAGCAGATGCAGGTTGAGTTTGGTGGAAAAAGGAGTGTGGCTTTTGAGCTTTTGAGGGGCCGTCCTATGGATGAAGTAGAGGACGGTAAAATTGAAATTGTAGGTCCTGATGTTGATACAGTTGAACAGGGAGCAGCAATGCCACTTGGTATTTTAGTGGATGTTGCAGGAAGAAACTTTAGTGAAGATTTTGAGACCGTTATTGAACGCAGAATTCATGAGTTTTTATCTTGCGCCAATGGTATTTTTCATATGGGTCAAAGAGCTATTGCCTGGATAAGAATAAGTAAGGAAGCTTATCAAAAGGGATTTAGATTAAAACATTTTGGTGAGATTTTAATAGCAAAGATTCATGACGAGTATTCGGGAATTGTGGATAAAGTCCAGGTTACACTAATTACTGATGAGGAGAAAATGAAGAAGCCTTTAGAAGAGGCAAAGAAAATTTATCATCAAAGAGATGAGAGATTAGCTGGAATGACTGACGAGGATGTTGATACTTTCTATAGTTGTATTCTTTGCCAATCCTACGCACCGGATCATGTGTGCATTGTAACTCCGGAAAGACTGGGACTTTGTGGGGCTTATACCTGGCTTGATTGCAAAGCATCATATCAGCTTAATCCTCATGGACCAAATGAACCAGTTAAAAAAGGAAAATGTCTTGATCCTGTTAAAGGCGAGTGGGAAGGTGTGAATGAATATCTTAAGGTGAAATCTCATGGAAATTTAGAAAGATTTAAGGCTTATTCCATAATGGAAGACCCAATGACAAGCTGTGGTTGTTTTGAGTGTATTGTTGCAGTTTTGCCCGAGGCAAATGGGGTTATGATTGTAAATCGTGAATTTACAGGGATGACCCCTATTGGAATGACCTTTAGCACCATGGCTGGCCAGGTGGGAGGAGGGGTGCAGACACCTGGATTTTTAGGGATTGGTAAGGTTTACATTACAAGCAGGAAGTTTATCTCTGCCGATGGAGGCATAAAGAGAGTAGTCTGGATGCCATCAGAGCTTAAAGAAGAGATAAGAGAGAGGTTAGAGAAAAGACTTGAAGAGATGGGAGATCCTGAGTTTATAGATAAAATTGCAACGGAAAAGGATGCTACTACTTCAGAGGAGCTTTTGGAATTCCTTAAGAAAAAAAATCACCCCGCTCTTTCTATGCCGCCTTTGATGTAATAGTTGTTAGTTCCTTGTTGCTGGTTCTTAGCAGGGTAGGCATTATATCTGAGTTTCGGAAAAATCCTATAGTTCTTTGCTGCCCGCCGGATGCGTAGATGTGTAAATGCGTTCTATGTTCGATGTCCTACGTTCAACGTTACTTTAAACAAATTAGACCAGATAGACGAAATAGACCAGATAGACGAGATAGACGAAATAGACTCAACGACTCAATGACCCAATAGACCCAATAGACCCAACGACCTGACTCACCAAACAAACCAAATCAACCAAAGTAACCAAATACACCAGATAGACGAGATAGACGCAATGACCCAAACACACCAGAGTAAGAAATAATTGACAGAAGGGACGATTTTACTATAATACTTGAGTAAAATGTTGATAAATAATGTTGTGGAGAAAGTTAAATTAAAAGGTGAAATTAATGCAATGGGAAGGAGTTATCAAGCATTACTTTAACTATTTACCGGTAAGTGAAAAAACACCAGTTGTAACTTTGCTGGAAGGAAATACTCCTTTAATTCCAGCAAGAAATATCTCAAAATATTTAGGGGATAATATTAATATTTACTTAAAATACGAAGGTTTAAACCCCACTGCTTCCTTTAAAGACAGGGGTATGACTGTAGCGGTGAGCTGTGCTCTGGAAAAAGGTGCCAGGGCTATTATGTGTGCATCAACTGGCAATACCTCTGCATCTGCCGCTGCCTATGCTGCTGTTTCTAATCTTAACTGTATAGTTCTTATTCCTGAAGGAGCAATAGCACTTGGTAAACTATCTCAGGCTTTGCTTCACGGAGCAAAGGTTATAGCAATTAAGGGTAATTTTGATGATGCCTTAGCTCTTGTAAGAGAGATTACATCTCGTTATCCCATTGCTCTTGTAAATTCTTTAAATCCCGATCGAATTGAAGGTCAAAAAACAGCAGCTTTTGAGATATGCGATGTCCTCGGAAAGGCTCCTCACTATCAGGCAATGCCAGTTGGAAATGCGGGAAATATTACAGCTTACTGGAAGGGATACAGAGAATATTACAGGTTAAACAAGATAGATTCCTTACCCAGAATACTTGGCTTCCAGGCCTCAGGTGCAGCTCCTCTTGTAGAAGGTTATCCTGTTAAAAATCCACAGACAATTGCAACTGCCATAAGGATAGGTAATCCTGCCAGATGGAAGGAAGCTGTTGCTGCTGCTGAGGAGTCAGGGGGATTAATTGAAAAGGTAAGCGATGATGAGATTATTCAGGCTTATAAACTTGTTGCTCATACAGAGGGGATCTTTGTTGAACCTGCTTCAGCAGCTTCTATTGCTGGAATAATTAAATTAAGTAAAATGGGAGTTTTTAAATCTACTGAGAGGATAGATATTGTATGTATACTTACCGGACATGGCCTTAAAGATCCGGAAAGAGCCATTGAAGAATCTTCAAAACCTCCTGTTGTTCCTCCAAGGGAAGAGGCCGTTTTAGAAGCTGCCAACTTTAAAGGATAAAAAATGATAGATGTTACCATTTCTCCTGCAAGGTTTATTCAGCAAAGAGGGGTTGTATCCAGAATAGGTGAATTTATAAAAAATTTTGGGGAAAAACCTCTTTTTCTTGCTGATAAGCTGGTTGCATCTATTATAAAAAATGATGTAGAAAAAAGTTTGGAAAAGGAGAGTATTCCCTTTGCTTTGGTTACATTTAAAGGAGAGTGTTGCCAGGAGGAAATTGATAGAATCATAAAAATTACAGAGGATGGAAAATACGATGTGTTAATTGGAAGTGGAGGAGGGAAAGCTATTGATACTGCCAAGGCAGCAGCTTATTATACTAAAGTCCCTTTTATAAGTTTTCCTACAAGTGCTGCAACCTGTGCTGCCTGGTCTTCAATTTGTCCTGTTTATTCTGAAAAGGGAGAGTATATTGGAACAAGAGAATTAAAGAAAAATCCTGATCTTGCACTTGTTGATCCTGAAATAATAGCCAGGGCTCCTGCAAGACTTATGGCAGCAGGGATGGGTGATTCTCTTGCGAAATGGTATGAAGGTAGACTTAATCCACTTGTTGAGGGTAGTATCCGCACAGAGATAGCTTTAAATTTGTCCTCTTATTTGCGTGATTTAATTGAAAAATTTGGTCCTCAGGCAATTTCTGATGTAAAGGAAAATATATGCTCTTTTGAGGTAGAGCGTATTATTCAGGCGAATATACTTGTTACCGGTTTAATTGGAGGATTAGGAGGAAAGAAGGTTCGCTCGGTTGTTGCCCATGCTTTTAATTATGCCTTGAGTGGAATGCCAAAGGCATCTTCTCTCCTGCATGGAGAGAGGGTAGCAATTGGAGTGCTTATTCAACTTGTCCTTGAGGGAAAGAAAAAAGAGGAACTGATGGATTTAATTCATTTCTACAGGATGATCGATTTACCCTGTAGTATGGAAGAAAAAGGAGTTTATTTAGATGCAGAAGAGATAAGAAAAGTATCTTTTAAGGTATGCAGCGATCCTCGCATTAACAGCTTTCCCTTTGCTGTGGATGCTGCTATGTTTAAAGATGCTTTTTTTGAGATTAACAATCTTGTAAAGAGCTATCAAAAAAAGGAGAGAATTTAATGACCCAGTTAGAACATGCAAAAAAAGGTAATATAACCTCTGAGATGAAAATAGTATCTCAGCAGGAAAAAGTTAAAGAAGGGGATTTAATAGAGAGAATTGCAAGAGGGGAGGTGATTATACCGAAGAATTTACGTCGCTCTGATCTGTCAGTAGTTGGTATTGGTAAAGGACTTAGAACAAAAATAAACACCAATATAGGTACTTCTCCTGATCTTGCTGATATAAAATATGAAATTGAAAAATTAAAAATAGCTGAAAAGGTGGGAACTGATACGGTAATGGACCTTAGTACTGGAGGTGATCTTGATAAAATAAGAAGGACAATTATAAAGGAAACGCATCTGCCTTTAGGAACAGTTCCCATTTATCAGGCAGCGGTGGAGAGTATTGCTGAGGAAGGTAATATAACCAGGATGAACCCGGATAAGATATTTGAGGTTATTGAAAGACAGGCTGAGGATGGAGTAGATTTTATGACTGTCCATTGCGGTCTTACCTTGAGTTCTCTTGAGAGATTAAAAAAAGAAGGAAGAATAGATAATATTGTCAGCAGAGGTGGTGCTTTTCTTACAACCTGGATGGTATTTAATGAGAGAGAAAATCCTCTCTATGAGCAATTTGACAGGCTTCTGGAGCTGGCAAGAAAATACGATGTTACCTTGAGTCTTGGGGATGGATTAAGACCTGGCTGTATTGCTGATTCCACTGATAGAGCTCAAATTCAGGAGTTAATTATCCTGGGTGAGTTGGCACAGCGAGCTCTGGATGCTGGAGTTCAGGTGATGATCGAAGGTCCTGGTCATATACCTTTTAAGGAGATTGAGGCTAACATACTCCTTGAAAAAAAACTATGTCATAATGCTCCTTTTTACGTTCTTGGCCCTGTTGTTACAGATATTGCTCCTGGATACGACCACATAACCTCTGCTATAGGTGGATCTTATGCCGCCAGTGTAGGGGCAGATTTTCTCTGTTATGTTACTCCAGGTGAGCATCTTAGACTTCCAACTATTGAAGATGTTAGAGAAGGGGTAATTGCAGCCAGAATAGCTGCTCATGTGGGTGATCTAAGTAAAAATATTAAGGATGCTGCTGAATGGGATTTAAAGATGGCAAAAAGCAGGGAAAAGAGGAACTGGAAAGAACAGATAGATCTTTCTATTGATCCTGAATTTGCCCGAAAGATGCGAGATGAAAGCAAACCAAAATTTAAAGATGTCTGTACCATGTGTGGGGAGTTTTGTGCTCTAAAGCTTGTGGAGAAAGCCCTGAAAGGGGAAAAACCCCTTATTTTGGCTTAAATAACGATGTAAAGTATTAAACAGCTAACCTGTCCCAGCTTCCCTCTATTTTGTATTCTTCTTTTATAAGATCCTTTATTTTTTCAGAAACTGCCATTTGTGCTTTTTTTATGTTATTATTACTTTTTGCCAGTTCTCTCTCATAAGTTTGCCTGATTGTGGTTCCGATGTTAATTTTGGTTATACCATTTTGAATAGCCTGGAGAATATAGTGAGGTTGAATACCTGATCCTCCATGAAGGACAAGTGGAATACCTGTAGCTTCTTTTATTCTCTTTAAATGCTCAATATTAAGACGGGCCTGAATTTTATCCCTGGATTTTGCTGCTCCAGAGATAGCCCCGTGTATGTTACCTATGGCAACTGATAACCAGTCTACTCCTGTTTCTTCTACAAATCTTTTAGCCTCATCAACTTTTGTGAAACCTTTGCCAGTTGAAAAAAGCTCCTCATACGGAGGAAGAGGACCTTTTTCATGACCGAGTACCGCACCCAGCTCAGCTTCTACCGGAATATTGTGTTGATGGGAAAGTTTGACCACTTTCTTTGTAACAAGGATATTTTCCTCTAAAGGCAGTCTTGATCCATCAATCATAACCGAATCGTAACCCAGATCAATAGCTTCTCGAATTAAAGGTTCCCAGTTTACCTTATTTCCATCTTCATCTATTACCGGTATGTGATCAAGATGAAGTCTGGTGAAGCTGCGATCTGCCAGTCTAAAGTACTCATCGGCCACTTCTTTAAAACTTCTTGCACCAAATTTTTCAACATCGGGACGAGCCACCTCAACCAATCCAAAGGTCCTTAATTGCTTTAAGGTTTCAATAATTGGTAGAATCATGGGGATATAGGCTACATTAAAAGCAGGAATAAGGATCCTTTGTTGATAGGCC
>JAGGTG010000034.1 GCA_021163905.1 Candidatus Aerophobota bacterium | reverse complement strand
AGGGGGAGCAGCGCAAGCGTTGAGGGGGAAATGCGAAGCATTGCCCCCTCAATTAGCTTGATTCTATAGGAAAGTATTAGACTTTTCCTTATTTAAGGGGGAGCAGCGCAAGCGTTGAGGGGGAAATGCGAAGCATTGCCCCCTCAATTAGCTTGACAACTAATTTAAATTTAATATTCTATAGGCGAAAAAGGGAAGGTAAAATGTTAGAAAAAAAAGCTATTTTTGTTGTTGTTGATGGTATGGGAGATAGGGTGGTAAAAGATGGTAAAACCACGCTCCAACTTGCTAAAAAACCAATCTTAGACGAGCTTGCTACAGAAGGATGCACCGGGCTCATGTATACACTTGGACCAGGAATTATACCAGGAAGTGATACGGCTCACCTTGCACTTTTTGGGTACGATCCTGAGATTTACTATAAAGGAAGGGGACCCTTTGAGGCATTAGGGGTTGGCTTTGAATTAAGGGAAGGTGATGTAGCTTTCAGGTGCAATTTTGCTACAGTTGACGATAAATTTCGCGTAATTGATAGAAGAGCTGGAAGATTAAAGGATGAGGGTCCTGTTCTTGCCAGCTCATTGCAAGATTTAACCATAGATGGGGTAAAGGTTATTTTCATTTCGTCTACAGAACACAGAGGAACATTAATTTTACGTGGAAATGGACTCTCTCCTGATATTTCCGATACAGATCCTCATTCTCCACAAAAAATACCACCTTTAGAATCAAAACCTCTAAAAAAGACTCCCGAAGCGGAAAAAACTGCCCGAATTGTAAATAAATTTGTTAAAAAAAGCTGGGAAATTCTCCATTCTCATCCTTTAAATAAGGAAAGAGAGAAACAGGGAAAATTTCCCGCCAATGTAGTTCTCACCAGGGGAGCTGGAATTTACACAAAGGTGGATTCCTTAAAGGATAGATACGGGATAAAATCCTGCTGTATAGCTGGATCTGCTCTTTATAAAGGAGTTGCCCGATATGTAGGAATGGATATTTTAAAAGTAGAGGGAGCTACCGGAAGAATAGATACAAACATTGAGGCAAAAGCAAATGCTGCAATTGATGCCCTGAAAAAATATGATTTTGTGTTTGTCCATATTAAAGGAACAGATAATGCCAGTCATGATGGAAATCTGGAGGGAAAACTATTTATGATAGAAAAGGTAAACAGGTTAGCCGAAATACTTAAAGATAAAACCGAAAACCAGGATGTAGTAATCAGTGTTACTGCTGATCACTCTACCCCTATTTGTATCAAAAGACATAGCAGTGATCCTGTTCCTGTGCTTTTATATGCAAAAGATCTAAGAAAAGACAAAGTCACCTCATTTGATGAGGTATCAGTAGCCTCTGGTTGTCTTGGCTGTATAAGTGGCATTGGTCTTAACCGTATAATAATGGATTTAATGGGCTGTTCACATATGGTAGGCTCTTAATGCATGAATGGTTGATCATAGTTAACATTCAAATTAAACGAATTAACCAAATAAACGAGATAGACGAAACTAACAGAATATATTAAAAACTAAAAAGAAGAAGGAGGTGATAATGTTGATAGAAGTTGATGTTGTTAACGTGGCAATAGATGTAAAGTCAAAAATGCCGGTTATCGTACTCAAGGAAAAAAATGGAAGTAAGACTTTGCCCATTTGGATTGGACTCTTTGAAGCTCAATCAATTGCTCTTGCAATGGAAAATGTTAAACCTCCTCGTCCTCTTACCCACGATCTTGCTAAGTCTCTTATTGAAAAATTAAAAGGGAAAGTTGATAGGGTGGTAATTAATGATCTTAGGCACAATACTTTTTATGCCAGAATTTTAATTAGACAAAACGGGGAAAGTATTCAGGTTGATTCTCGACCAAGTGATGCCATAGCTCTTGCTCTAAGACTTAAGGTTCCCATCTTTATTGAGGAGGAAGTTCTGGATAAAGTGGCAATGGATAGCAGTCCCATTGGTGAGGAGGAAATTGAGGAGTTCAAGAAAAAACTCAAGGATCTAAAACCAGAGGATTTTGGTCTGTAAGGTAAACTGTATTTTTTGTTATTAAACAATAACAGCTAAAAGCTGTGTATGATGTGAATTATTCCTTTTCTTACCATCATTATTCCAATTGCTCCCAGGAGAAGACTTGAAAATTTAGATATAGCTCTGGAGCCTGACTCACCAATTATTTTTATAAGCCAGTTAGACAGGTAAAATACAAAACCAGCTATAAGAATATTAACTATAACTGAAAGCAAAGTGGGGATAAGACCATAAGAATCTATTAAAATAAGAGAAGTAGTTAAAACTGCGGGGCCTACAATTAATGGCATACCCAGTGGTACAACTCCAAGAGTAGGTGAGGTTCTCCTCTGTTTGGTGGGGAATAAAAGATCAACAACAGATAAGATAAAAAGAATTATCCCTCCGGCAATTAAAAAATCATTAACAGTAATACTTAAAAATAAAAAAATAGCCTTACCCAAAAATATAAAAACTATGCCAATTATAAGGGCTGTAATTACAGAATCCTTTAAAACTTTTAATCTTTTTCTATCACTCATACCATCTGTTAATGAAATAAATATGGGTAAAACTCCAAAAGCATCTACAGCTACAAATATGGGTATAAAAGATAAAAGAAAAGAATGAAAACTCATTTAAACCTCTAAACCTCGCACTTTGAAAAAAGGTAAGAACCTAAAGTAAGCATTACTATACAAAAAGCTATTAATACTGTGAAGTTAACAGCTAAAGGAAAATGGGATATACCAAGCATAACCGCTCTCATCCCATCTACTCCATAGGTAAGGGGGTCTATATACATTAAAAAACCAAGCCAGCTCGGTATTCCTTCGAGGGGAAAAAGTGCACCTGAGAGGAAAAATATAGGCATAATTATAAAGTTCATTACTATTTGAAAACCATGCATATCCTCCATCTTGGATGCAAATGCCACACCCATTCCAACAAATCCTATTCCTATAAGGGCCATAAGTATTAAAGATAGAAAAAAACTGGCTCCTCCTTTTATCCTGAAACCAAAGAGCCAGGCAATTAACAGGATGCTCAGAGCTTGCAGGATGGTAGTCGTCATCCCTCCTGCAACTCTACCAAGAACCAGCGATAGTCTTGATACAGGGGCAACCATTATCTCTCTCAAAAATCCAAACTGACGATCCCATAAAATAGAAAGTCCGGCAAACATAGAGGAAAAAAGAAGAGCCATTCCTATAAGGCCAGGTACCAGAAACTGCATATAGTCTATCCCACTCATCTGAGGAGTGGCAAATTTCATAGAAGATTTAAATCCAACTCCAAAAATAGCTAAGAAAAAAAACGGCTGTACAATATTACCTATAATTCTTGACCTTGCCCTAACAAAGGTTTTTATCTCTCTCAACCAGAGGACATAAATAGCTTCAAAGGATATTTTTCTCATCTTCTCCTCCAGGACCTTAGCCTCATACTTATTCTCTGTCTTGTTGAGCCCTCTTCCTGACGAATGGTCCTTCCAGTAAAGTGAAGAAATACATCCTCTAAAGTGGGCTTTCTTAAATTAACAAGCTCCACATTTATGGAATTTTTCTGAGCAAGGTTTACCAAAAGCGGTATTTTCTCATCTCCCTTGGTAACTTTAAGATAAAGCAACCCATCGTGAAGTTCACTCTTTTTAACCCAGTCAAATCCAGCTACAAGCTTTATCATTTTTTCAGGAGATGATAGTTTCATGGAAATTATATCCTTTCCCACAAGATTTTTAAGATTTTCTGGCCTATCTATAACCAGAATTTTTCCCCTGTCAATTATCCCAACACGATTGCAGAGAATATCGGCCTCATCCATATAGTGGGTGGTTAATAAAATGGCAATTTTCTCTCTTTGATTCAGCGATTTTATATGTTCCCAGATTGTATGCCTTGTCTGAGCATCAAGACCAAGTGTAGGTTCATCCAGAAAAAGCACCTTTGGATAGTGCATAAGCCCTCTTGCTATCTCAAGCCTTCTGCACATCCCTCCTGAGTAGTACTTTACCAGAGTATTTCGTTTATCCCACAGTCCAACGAGTTTTAGCACCTGCTCTATTCTTTTTTTTCTCATCTTTTTATCCATTCCATAAAGACGCGCATGAAAGTCGAGATTCTCAACTCCTGTTAGCCTATCATCAAGTGTTTGATCCTGAAAAACAATCCCAATAGATCTTCTTACATCATCCGGATCAGTTTTTACATCGTATCCCCACACCTTTACCTTTCCCTTAGTTGGTCTAAGAGTAGTTGACAAAATTCTAATAGTAGTAGTTTTTCCTGCTCCATTAGGTCCCAACAATCCAAATATTTCTCCTTCTTCAACAGAAAAAGAAATATCATTTACCGCCTTGAACCCATTAAACTCTTTAGTAAGATTAAGTACCTGTATTGCCTGCATTTACATAATCCTGATGATTCAACAACATCAAAATAACTCCAGAGTGAATCTCAAAAACGCATCTCCACTCCTTCCAGGGTTAACTTTAGCCTTCCAAAAACAACCGCTCCAACCCTTTCAGGATTAGAAACAGGTGAATAAACAACCACTCTATCTTTTCTCTCATTCAGTTCTTTAATAATGCCAAGGGCTATATCCTGATTGTTTTTATCCCTTAGACTTATCAAACGCATATTAAGATAGTCAGGGGAAAGATTTTTGCTAATTCCAATTTCCTCCGGGATAAATTCAATCTCTCTTGCAAATTTAAAATAATCCCTGAACTTTTTTTGCCTGTAGTTACGCCTGAAAGTAAAATCTTTAAGAATAACATCGGAGGGTACGGGCAATTTAAATATACGAGGAAATTTAACTCCACGAAAAAAAGATAGTATATGTTCAAGCTCATCCTCTCTATAAAGAGCAAAAATTACCTCGGGTTTTAAAAGATCTATTAAGTGAAGTTTTAAAATTTTACCTATGTTTCCTCTCACAAGACCTGTTGTATCTAAAATCACTTTATCTGCTTGCCTAATTGCTTCATCCCACATCAGACGAGCTCCGGTTATAACGGGAAGAAGATTACCCGTGGGAGATGTATCTCCTACAAAATAAAATCCCTTTATCTTTAATTTCTCCCATCCTTCAAATTCTTTTTTCTCCACCATACCCCAGGCTACAGTTGTAGGTGGACCAATATGAGATTGGCCAGGATCAATATCCACAATGGCTGTTTTTCTTGTTAAAGAACATATTTTAGCAATCTGCTCCACAAAAGTAGTTTTCCCAGAATCAGATGCTCCTATAACCATAATTGTCCTGTTACCACCATCTATAATTTGTTCCAGAATTTCTTCTGATAAGAAAAAATTCTCCGGCATAAATTATAATTTAAATATATCTTTTATTGATCTTCACGTATTTCTCAGTTAAATCACACCCCCAGAATGTAGCCATACAGTTTCCCTGATTTAATCTTATAACTATCCTTATATCATCCTTTGCCAGGATCTCCTTTAATCTGGATACAGACAATCCTTCAACTGCCTGCCCATTTTTTACCACTAAAAGATCACCAACAAACAATTCTATCCTGTCTGGTTTTAATTTACTATGAGCTGATCCCGCTGCTGCCATTATCCTTCCCCAATTAGGAGAAGCACCAGCAATAGCTGTTTTTACAAGATTTGAGGTGGCTACAGCTCTTGCTATTCTTCTTGCATCTTTGGGAAAAGGTGCCCCTTCCACCTTTATCTCAAACATCTTAGTTGCCCCTTCTCCATCCCTCACTATCATTTTCGCAAGATAAGTGCAAATATAGCAAAGAGCTTCACTAAATTTCTCAAAATTTTCGTCCTTTACCCTGAGAGTTGGTTTTTTCCTCCAGGTTTTAATTTTTTTATTTCCCGCTTCTCCATTAGCCATAATAATTACCGTATCATTGGTGCTCATATCACCGTCCACGCTTATCTGATTAAAGGAGAAATTTACCGCTTTTTGAAGAGACTCCTTTAGGGCATCCTCGGTTATACAGGCATCGGTAGTGATGAAACAAAGCATGGTTGCAAGATTAGGAGCTATCATTCCGGATCCTTTAGCAATTCCCCCTATTTTTACCTTCTTTTTACCCTGTCCTGAAATATCTGTCTCCACGGCAATTTCCTTTATCAACTTATCAGTGGTGGTAATTGCCTCAGCTGACATTTTGCTTCCTGTAGAAGAGAGACTCTTTGCGGCAAGCTTTATTCCCTCCTCTATCTTATTCATAGGTAGATACTCACCTATTATTCCTGTTGATGCTACAAGAACTTCCTCAGAGGTAATACCAAGCTCCTGTGCTGTTATCTCACACATCCTATTTGCATCATCAATCCCTCTTTTCCCGGTACAGGCGTTTGCATTCCCACTGTTAACTACTATCGCTCTTATTGATCCTCTACGAAGTTTTCTCTGTGAGACAATAACAGGAGCAGCTTTTACCTTGTTGGTAGTAAACATGCCAGCTGCTATTGAAGGAAACCGAGAATAAATCAGGGCAAGATCAAGTTTATTTTTTTTGATTCCGCAATGAACCCCACAGGATTTAAATCCCAAAGGCGCGGTTATTCCACCCTCAATTTCTTTCAACTTCTATCTCCTATTTTAGTTTTTATTCAAGAGCTGTTTTTTCGTCAAATCCACATATAAGATTCATATTTTGAATAGCCTGTCCGGAAGCTCCTTTTCCAAGATTATCAATCGCAGATAGAACAACCACTTTATTAGATCTTTTATCTACATTCAAACCAATTCTACATCTATTTGACCATACAACCTCTTTAGTACTGGGAAAAATCCCGGATGGAAGGATCTCAACAAAGGGCTCTTTTTTGTAAAAATCAGCGTATATATCAAGTAGATCTTCTGTGGTAAGTTTTTCTGTTAAATTAGCATAACAGGTAGAAAAAATACCCCTATTAACAGGAATAAGATGAGGAATAAAGGTAAGAGTTACCTTATCTTCTGCAATTTTGCTAAGCTCCTGTTCCATCTCGGGAAGATGCCTGTGTCCTGTAACCTGGTAAGCATTTATATTTTCATTGACTTCAGGAAAATGGGTTTTTAAGGTAGGGTTCCTGCCTGCTCCACTTACTCCTGATTTGGAATCTACCACTATATCCTTTTTATCTATTAACTTCTCTTTAAGCAAAGGGGCAAGAGCCAGAATAACTGAAGTGGGATAACATCCAGGATTGGCAACTAATCTGGCTTTTCTTATCTTATCTCTGTAAAGCTCCGGAAGACCGTAAACAGCTGCAGATAAGAGGTCTTCTCTGGGATGAGTAACCCCATACCAGCTGGAATATACCTTAGCATTATTTAAACGAAAGTCGGCGGAAAAATCGATAACCTTCATTCCCCGGTCTAATAACTTTCCCACTACTTGAGCGGATTTTCCATGGGGAAGGGCAGTAAAGACCAGAGAAGATGTAATTTTTTCTATATCCAAACTCTCACAAACTATGTCACATTTAATAGCAGGGTAAACTTCAGAAAATCTTTTTCCAGCAAAACTCTCTGAGGTTAATTTATCTATCTCTACCTCAGGATGTTGAATTAAAAGTCTAACCAGTTCTGCTCCAGCATACCCAGTAGCTCCAATTACTGATATTTTCATTTTTTTTCTCTATCTCTAAAAACAGTAATGATGTCTCTTAATTTTAGCAAGAGAAAAGGAAATAACAAGCAAATCAAACTTCCAAATAAAAACACTATTAATACAAAATTATTTTATATTCCATTTCTTTTTAAATTCTTTCAATGCCTTTTTAAGATCTTCCTTTAAGAGTCCACTATCTGAAACAAAAGAGGAAATTTGCTCAAATACCTCTTCTGTATGTTCATCCAGCCAGTTATTTAATCCTTTTTGCTTAATCTCTTGAATTTGTTCTCTTTTTTGAGATGGAGATAAACTTCCCCATCCCTTATTTTTACTTAAAGCCCTTCGCATCTGACGGGAAAGATACTTTCCCACTGTAGTTTTTAAAACTTCCAGGTACTCCTCAAAAATCTGTTTAATTTCTGCTTCATCGAATTTTTTCCGCTTCCAGAAAAGCATTTTCTCCTCCCTTGTGATATATACCTGTTCTTAGTTATATTAC
>JAGGTG010000148.1 GCA_021163905.1 Candidatus Aerophobota bacterium | reverse complement strand
TTTGAATTAAACTTGCCATTTGTTGCCACTTTTCAATCTTATGATTATTAATACTGATTATTCTATCTCCTGGTTTTATTCCTGCTCTTTGAGCTGGAGAATTTGGAACAATTCCCCCAACAACAGGGGTTTTTAAATCAGCTGTTTGAAATCCTATTATAAAAATAAGAGAAAAAAGGAGAATAGATACAAGAAAATTCATTGCCGATCCCGCAACAAGAACTGCTACTTTACTTCTAAATGGCTTTGAATAAAAGCCATTTTCGGTTTTATACTCTCCTGGTTGCATACCTGCTATTTTTGTATACCCTCCAAGAGGAAAAGCAGATATAATGTACTCTGTTTCACCCTTTTTTATTCCCCATAATTTTGGGCCAAATCCCAGAGAAAGTCTTTCAACCCTCATACCGGACGCCTTTGCCGCAAAGAAATGTCCCAGCTCATGGGGTAAAATCAAAAGCAAAAAAATAATCACCACAAAGATAAATACTATCATCCTATCCTTCCAAATCCCACCAGGTATTTAAGGTAATAAAAGAAAATGGGAGAGGTAAAAAACAAACTATCAAATCTATCAATAATTCCTCCATGACCTGGTAGAATCTTACCAAAGTCTTTTATACCAATGGATCTTTTTAACATAGATTCAAAAAGATCTCCTATTTCTCCTGTTGCCCCGATTAAAACTCCTAAAATAACAAGATGTAAAAAGGGAAGAGAAATCCAAAAAGAGGATACCATTGTAGCTATCAAACTAAAACCAATAGCTCCAAGAAATCCCTCCACTGATTTATGAGGACTGTATTCTGGAAAAAACCTGTGCTTTCCAAGTAGTTTCCCAACTGTGAAAGCTCCTGTATCTGCCATCCAGGTAACAAAAAAGATAGTTATTGTCAGTCTTGCTCCTACTTTGGGTATACCTCTTATAATTAAAGTATAACTGAAAAGATAACTTATATAAAGAATTGCTCCAATAGATAAGGCTATATTAATTTGAGCATTGTATACCCTCAGCTTAAAAATCTCCCAGAAAAAAACTATGAAGATAATAAGCGTAATAATAAAGGGTAAAATTTTTTCCCCTCTAAAATAAACTGCAACAGGGATAAAAAGAGATAGAAAAATATCCCTGAAGCGGATATAAGGGCTATCAGCACCTTCGCTTTGATAAAACTCCAGCATTCCAATCCCGATTACACAACATACAAAGGTTAAAAATAATATCCCTCCCCTCAAGATTAAAAAAATGATAATCGGAATAAAGACCGCCGCAACTGCTAATCTTCTAAGGAGCATTTACTCCTCTTTTATTGCCCCAAATCTTCTCTCCCTTTTTGCAAAATCAATTAGAGCCTCCTCCAGATGTTCCTCTTTGAAATCTGGCCAGAATACCTTCGTAACCCAAAATTCAGTGTAGGCAATTTGCCAGAGAAGAAAATTACTGACCCTGAACTCTCCACCTGTTCTAATAAGAAGATCCGGATAGGGTAAATCAGGGGTATAAAGGTACCTTTTAAAAAATTCAACGTCTATTTTTCGGGGCGAAACTTTACTTTCCTTAACCAACCTGGATATAATCTTAACCGCATCAACTATTTCTTCCTGACCCCCATAGTTTATGGCAAGATTAAGAAAAAAATCCCTGTTGTTCTTTGTTTTATCCATAACCTTTTTGATTTTTTTCCTTAAATTAAAGGGAAGCTCTTTAACTCTCCCGATCACCCGAAAGTTAACTCTTTTTTCCATAAGAGTATCAACTTCGGTGTCCAGATAATTCTCAAATTTTTTCATGAGAAAATTGACCTCCCTTTTTGGGCGATTCCAGTTTTGTTTGGAAAATGCGTAAAGAGTTAGTACCTTTATGCCTTTTTTTTGGCAGATATCCATTATTTCTCTTATCTTCTCCATACCAACTCTATGACCCTCGGTTCTTGGCAGACCTCTTTGTTTTGCCCATCTACCATTTCCATCCATAATTATGGCAAGATGTGTGGGAATCTTTTCTGAAAAAACAGTCCCCTCATTCATTTTCCTCTTTCCCTGAAATTACTTTTCTACTAAACTAAATAAAAAACAAGCCTCTGCTACTACCTTTCCCTCCACAGTACCCACTGCCTCAACTTTACCTGTTGTTTTTCTTAAATTCAAGACCTTCACTTTTGTAACTAACCTATCTCCAGGTAAAACAGGTCTTCTAAATCTTGCCTTATCAATTCCAGCAAAGTAGGCAAGCTTTCCCTGATTTTCGCTTTTACTGAGAAGATATACTCCTGCAACTTGAGCCATGGACTCAATAATCAAAGCAGCAGGAACTACAGGATGACCCGGAAAATGGCCAACAAAGAAGGGCTCATTAACGGTAAAGTTCTTTACTCCTACAATTTCTCTATCTCCCATAGATAAAATTCTATCTACCAGTAAAAATGGGTACCTATGGGGAAGGATTTTTTCTATATCCCTTATCTCTAAAAAACCTTCTTTTTTGTTCTCATTCTCCTCTTCCATAAGTTTCTCCAATTTCTGGGCTAACTTTACATGAAAAAGATGCCCTGTCTTTACCGCTATAATATGTGCTTTGAGAGGTCTTCCTATAAGATAAAGATCACCAATTAAATCAAGTATCTTATGTCTGACAGGCTCATTGGGAAAGCGAAACCCTTCTTCATTTATTATTCCATTATCATCTATCACAACTGCGTTTTTTAACGATCCTCCCTGAATTAACCCTTTCTTTTTTAAATCCTCCACCTCCCTCATAAATCCAAAAGTACGAGAAGGAGCAATTTCTTCAATAAAGGTTTTCTCATCAACAACAAATTCAGCAAATTGAGATCTTATCCAGCTATCAGGGAAATCAACAGTATAGGCTATTTTAAATTTGTCATCCGGCAGAACCACCAGTTGTCTATCTCCATCTTGAATCCAAAAGGGACTTTTAACCTTAAAAATCCTTTTTGGAGCATCTTGAGTAACAATACCAGCAGTTTGAATTAGTTTTATCCAGGGAAGGGCGCTTCCATCACCTGCTGGAAACTCCTGTTCATTCATCTTTATAACAATATTATCTATTCCCATCCCGGAAAGAGCAGCCAGAATATGTTCTACAGTTGTAATCTTAACTATTCCATCCCCAATAGTTGTTCCTCTCTCGTTATTAACAACCTTAGATGCCATAGCTTTTATACTTGGACAGTTAGGTAAATCCTCTCTAACAAAAACTACTCCTTGATTGGCAGGTGCTGGTTCCAAAACAACCTTAACTTCTTTTCCAAGATGAAGTCCAATCCCTGTATAACTAACACTTTTTCCAATGGTCCTTTGTTGTTGCATTATTTATCCCCCAGCATTTTTTCTATCCTTTGGACTCTCTTCACAAGTTCCGGGAGTCGATTTACCATCGCCTTTACCTTTTTTTGTTTTATATGATTACGAGCGGGAAATCCGGAAACAAACGTGTCTGAAGGAATATCTTTTGTAACACCCGATTTAGCAGCAACCACAGTATTATCTCCAATACAAACATGGTCTGTAACTCCTGCCTGACCTGCCAGAATAACCCCGCTACCTATCTTACAACTACCCGAGATACCTACAAGAGCAACAATGGCTACATTGGATCCTATGCTTACATTGTGAGCAATATGAACCAAATTGTCGATTTTTGTTCCCTGTCCGATCCTCGTCTCTCCAGTAGTTGCTCTATCTATGGTAACATTTGCACCAATTTCGACATTATCCTCAATCACTACCCTGCCTATCTGGGGAATCTTATAGTAGGAACCATTCATCTTTCTAACAAAACCAAACCCATCCGATCCAATAACAGTTCCTGAATGAATTATAACCTTTTTACCTATACTGATTCTATCCAGAATTGTAACCCTCGGATGAATAAAAGTTCCCTCTCCTATAAAAACCTCCCTTCCCAGATAAACAAATCCAGAAAGATAGACATTATCCTCTATTATTGATCCTTCCTCAATAATAGAATAAGGACCTATGGTAACACCTTTCCCGATTTTTACCCTATCGGAAATCACAGCCGTTTTATGTATTCCACCTGGCTCAGGTTTAGCTGGAGCGTAAATTTCCAGAATTTTAGCAAAAGCAAGACGGGGATTTTCCACCTTTATGACTGGTTTGCAAAAATTATCTATCCCGGATGGAACAACAACAGCAGAGGCCTTACTACTTTCTGCTATTCTTAAAAACTTCTCCGAAACAGCAAATGTAATATCTCCCTCTTTTGCCTCCTCAACACTGGCTACTCCTCTTATAACAAGACCCTCATCTCCCATAATTTCTCCACTTACCAGTCTGGCAAGCTCACCC
The DNA here is from genome assembly GCA_021163905.1 of Candidatus Aerophobota bacterium. Classification (GTDB taxonomy): domain Bacteria; phylum Aerophobota; class Aerophobia; order Aerophobales; family B3-G15; genus JAGGTG01. The sequence goes on along the minus strand of JAGGTG010000148.1, from coordinate 3,765 downwards.
AGTGTCTTACTCATTCTTGCCGGTCTCCTTTTTCTTGGCTTTATCGTATTCTTTATTTAATTCATCAATCACCTTTTGTGTTAGATCCTGCATAGGAGCTGCATACAAAATAGCAGCTGAATCAAATACAAATCTATAACCCTCCCTTGTAGCAATTTGTTTTATTTTATTTTTTATATCAGATACAATCTCCTGAGTGTATTGATTTTCCCTTTGTTTCATCTCATTTGAGATTTTATCTAAGAAACTTTTAAGCTCCTGGCTTTTCAGGTTAATCTCCTGCTCTCTTTTTTTCTTTGCCTCCTCAGTTAAAAGCAATTTCTGTGCCTCATACTCCTGCTGCAGTTTTACAAGTTCCTGTTTTTTCTCCTGCAACTGCTGGCGTTTAGCCTCACCTTCAGCTCTTAATTTGGTCTCAAGATCCTGCTTTTTATGGTATTCCTGAAATACCTTCTGCAGATCAACGTAGGCCATTCTTTTAAAAACTTCCTCAAGTATATCGGCATTGGCAAACTGAGAGAAAAAGCCCAAACATAAAACAATGCCAACTATCACCGGAATTATTTTTTTAATTTTCATCTGCATATGAATCTCCTTTAAACTATTTGTTCTTTTTTACCGAGCAATTTTAAAATCTCCTTTTCTTTTTGAATCATAATTTTTCTATCTTCCTCCTCCTCGTCCCGATACCCCAAAAGGTGAAGGATCCCATGAACTACCAGAAGTATAAGCTCATCTTCCAGTGAATGCCCCTTTGCTCTGGCGTAATTTAAGGCAACATCAGGACAGATAACTATCTCTCCAAGTAAGTTTTTAGCAGGTCCAACATCACCGGAAAGAGGAAAAGCTAAAACATCGGTAACTGATTTTTTTCCCCGGTACTTAAAATTAAGATCCTCTATCTTATCCATACTAACAAGAGCAATACTTACCTCCTTTTTATTTTCTCCCATCTCTTTCTTAAGAGCAAAAGATGCCGCCCTTTTAAGAGATAATATGGGAACTTTTCCTTTCCACATATTGTTGATTTTGATTAATTTCTCCCCCACCCTTCAACATCTCCTCTGGATATCTTCCTCTGGTATGCGATAGACCTGCCATTACTCTGGTAAAGGCCTTTGCTATTCTATTGAGATCTCTGAGGGTTAAATCTGTTTCATCCAGCTGGTTATCCTTTAGTTTATTGTTAATCACCCTTTTTATCTGACTCTCAATTCCCTTGTGACTCTTTCCAGAGGAAAAACGAGAATCGGCCTCTACAGAATCAGCTAACATAACTATAGCTGACTCTTTGCTTCTCGGCTTAGGACCTGGATAACGAAAACTGGACTCCTCGACCGATCCTTTTCCTCTTTTTTCCAGAAGAGCTTTTCTATAAAAATAAGCTATCAAACTTGTTCCATGGTGCTCGGCAATTATATCTACAACCACTTTTGGCAATCTATAAATTCGGGCAAGCTCCAGTCCATCTTTTACATGGGATAGGATTATCTTGGAGGATAAATTGGGATTAACACGCAGATGGGAGTTGTCTCCTTCACCCTCAATTCTAATATTTTCAAAGAAAAAATGAGGTCTTGTTATCTTGCCAATGTCATGGTAATAAGCTCCGACCCTTGCTAATAGAGGATTTGCTCCGACTGCCTCGGCAGCAGCCGCTGCTAAAGTTGCTACCAGTATTGAATGGTGATAAGTTCCAGGCGCCTCAATAGACAACCTACGCAAAAGTGGATGGTTAAGGTCGGTAAGTTCTAAAAGACGAATATCGGTAGTAATTCCGAAATAAGTTTCAAAGTAAGGTAAACTTACGGTGATAAGAATACTGGAAAAAATACCACTGCCTATTCCCCATAGTCCCCATACAGCAATTTTTTGAAGAGAGAAGTTACCAATTAAACCTATTCCTATCACACTGGCTAAATTAGTTAATCCCACCCACAAACCAATACGGGTTATATCAGTTCTATGATGGATTACAGAAGCCCCATAAGCCCCAATCATACCTCCAGAGAAAAGAACAGGGAGAAGTTCAAATCTACCCGATACAAGGACAAACAAAATAGACAGGACAGATAATACAAAAGAGGAGATAAAAAGGTTAAAAAATAAAGATAAAAAAATAGATAAAAATGCAATTGGCACAAAGACATCGGGAATTTGAGGTAAAAGTATAACAATCCTGCCAATGAGTGCTGTTACCAGCAGAAGAATTGCTAAAAGAGCAAGGTACTTTCTCGATAAAAACTTTGGATAAAAATGAAAAAGGGAAAGGGAAAGGGTAAAAATAAAAACTCCCACAACTATCACCACTCCGGCTTTCTGATAAAAGGAAAAAATGGAAAATAAAAGATAAATCAAGCAAATACCACTAATTGTTCCTCCAAACCAGAGCCAGAAAGGAACATAGGATCTTGTAAAAAGAAACTTTAATTTTATTAACCCGGGAGATTTAAACTCTTTCCTTTCTCCCCTTTTTTGCATTTCTAATCTTTTCTTCATATCCCTCATAGGCTTTTACTATCTGCTGAACCAATCTATGTCTTACAACATCTTTTTGTGTAAGATAAACAGTTTTAATTCCCTTTATATCATTAAATAAAGACTGCACCTCAACCAATCCCGATGTTTTCTGAGGAGGTAGGTCTATCTGGGTTATATCTCCGGTAATAACTATTTTTGAACCAAACCCCAGTCTTGTTAAAAACATTTTCATCTGTTCATAGGTTGTATTTTGAGCCTCGTCCAGAATAATAAATGCATCATTTAAAGTTCTACCTCTCATGTAGGCAAGAGGAGCAATCTCAATAATCCTTCTATCAAGAAAAGATTGGAATTTCTCCGCCAATATCATCTCGTATAAAGCATCGTACAGTGGACGAAGGTAAGGTTCTACCTTTTCCTCAAGTCCTCCGGGAAGAAAACCTAACTTTTCTCCAGCCTCAACAGTGGGACGGGTAAGAATTATCCTTACAACTTCTCCCTTTTCAAGAGAAGCAACAGCCATGGCTACTGCTAAGTAAGTTTTACCTGTTCCAGCAGGACCAATTGCAAATACAACTTCATTTTCCCTCATGGCTTCAACATAATTCTTCTGTCCTTCTGTTCTGGGTCTTATCTTCTTACCGCGGGGAGTGGTAAGAATCACCATTGAGGAGTAATCCTCAACATTAGATTCCTTGCCCTCTTTTATTTTTTTTAAAGCTTGCTTTATATCATCTATTTCAGGAACATAATCCTGACGAAGCTGTCTCATCAGACCTTCTACTAATCTTTTAGCTTTTCTAACAGATTCATCCTCCCCTTTTATCTTCAGCGAATTATCCCTTAAAATAAACTCAACTCCTAACTCTTTCTCTATTAATCTGAGATTTTCATCCCTTTTGCCAAAAAGAAGTGGAATTTGTTCAGACCTCTCGATTTTTATCTTACTCATCTTCAAATTATCTACCTCTTAGTTATTCATTTCCATTATTATCTAAAATAATACTTCTCTGTCAACTATCTCGTCTGTCTCGTCCATTTCGTCTGTTTCGTCTGTCTCGTCCTTCTCGTCTATTTCGTCTGTCTCGTCTATTTCGTCCTTCTCGTCTATTTCGTCTGTTTGGTGTATTTGGTTCATTTGGTGTATTTGGTTGATTTGGTTAAAGGGCTCCTGGGTATCCCTAAGGAAGCCTCTTTTTGGCGAGCAGATGAGCTTGCCCTTCACTAAAAAATAGCACAGCCAAACCTCGGGAGGCCGAGCTGCAGTAAAGTTAGAGGTGATAC
>JAGGTG010000136.1 GCA_021163905.1 Candidatus Aerophobota bacterium | reverse complement strand
ACGATTTACCTTATTTTTTAAAAAGAACCTTATAAGGTAGGTCATATCCATTTTAATTCCTCCTGTAGTATTTGAAAATAGTTTACCACTTTTCTCTTAAATTATCAAGACCTACCCTTTAAGGTAACATGAAATGAAATTCCAAAAAATCATAAAGCAACTTAATTAAAATATCTAAATTGCCTTATCCATACTTGAAAAGGCTTTATTTTTTACTTTAAGGATCATTTTAGTATGAGTTTTTATTCTTTTTAATTGGTTTTTTACTTTATCCTTTTCTTTTTCTGTTGCGTAATCGATAATAAGTATCCCATTAAGATGGTCAACCTCATGCTGAATGATCCGTGATAGCATTCCATCTGCCTGGATTACTCTTGTTTTACCATCCTCATCCAGAGCCTGAATTTTAATTTTTTTTGCCCTTGGAACTTTAATATATACCTCGGGAATACTTAGGCATCCCTCGGTTAAGATCTCCTCTCCTTTTTTTTCAATAATCCTTGGATCTATCAACTTTAAAAGGTAACCGTCAAACTTCGCAACTATAATTCTTCTGGAAATTCCTATTTGAGGAGCAGCAAGTCCAATACCTTCGTTGCTGTCCATAAGTTCAATCATTGTTGTAAAGATTTTTCTCTCTGTTTCGGATACCTTTCCAACTGGTTTGCAAACTTCTCTTAAAATGGGATCCCCGTATTTTCTAATTAAATTATTGGACAATTTTTTCTCCTTAAAGGTAAATTTTATGGATATTTTTTAAAGGGTCTTATCTTTTGGCTTCTATTTTGTCTAACCTATCCATTATTTTTTTTAACTCTTCCCCAATTTCCCGATAGATTTTTCTTAACTTGTCAATAGAGGTAACTTCAAGCTCTTCCTGAATTGCTCCTCTTGGACAGACCTGCTGGCAACGAAAACACTTTATACATTTATCCTGATTAATATAAGCTTTACCTCCAATGATACTTATCGCTCCCTGGGGACAGGATCTGGCACAAAGGCCACATCCCACACATAGATACTGATTTACCTTAAGATAACCCATTAATTACCCTCCTACCTGCTCAGCCAGTCTTTATAAAATCTAATTACATCTCGATCTGGATTATTTTTATTCACATCTTCTTTCTTAAAGGAAATTTTATACTCTTCTATAAACCTGAGAAGAACTTTATAGGCCCGGTTAACCCGGGCCATTTTTCTCTCATATACTTCTCTTTTCTCCTGTGAATATCTATCTGGATGGTATTTTTTAGCTTTATTCCTGTAGGCCTCTTTTATTTCCCTCAAAGAAGCCTCGTCTGGCAAACCAAGAAGTTTTCTTGCTTTGTCTATATCATCAAAGCTAAATTTATCCACTTACCAGCCCCACTTAAAACTACTCTTCCTCATAGTGGATAGCTTCTCCTGGACAATCGTCTGCAGCTTCTCGTATTTCATCTTCAAACTCATCAAAATCTGCATCTTCTTTTACTTTGGCAACATCATCCACCTCAAAAACATCAGGGCAGGTATCCTCACAAAGCCCACAGCCTGTACAGGCATCCTCGTCTATCCAGACCTTTTTTATTGCCATTCTCTAACCTCCTGATTTTTTGATTCCTTTATCAGTTGTTAATTTTCAAAATACATCTTCTCAGCCACCAGATAAATAAAGTCCGATTCTCTCTCGTTAGGTTTGACATGTTCTATTTTTCTGGCTACCATTTCGGCATCCTTTCTTTTTTCCCTTGATATAAGCATTACTCTTGCTCCGGCTAAAGCTCCATTTCCTATTTTAACTATTTTTTCTATTGCATTAGGCAGAAGACCGATATTTACAGCACTTTCTGGATTTATAAAATTACCAAAGGCTCCTGAAAGATATATCTTGTCTATATCTTTAAGAGAAATACCGTAGTATTTTATTAAAAGATCCTGATCCACTCTTAATCCAGCTTTTGCAGTTATTAGCTGGTATACATCCTGCTGAGAGATACCTATATTTTTTGTAATAAAAAAGTCTTTATTTAACTTTGCTTTTTTTGTCATTAATCCATTTTTCAATAATTCACTGAGAAGATCTATTAAGCCGGAACCACATATTCCTACAGGAGGTTTATCACCAATAGTCTCGTATTTTACTTTTCCATCCATTATACTTACATTCTTTATTGCTCCTTCCACTGCTCCAGTACCGTATTTTACCGCTGCTCCTTCATAAGCTCCTCCAGCAGCGCAGGAGGCACTCATCATCTTATCTTTATTGCCAATTACTATTTCCCCATTGGTTCCAATATCTATTATCATTGAGGGTTTTTCAGCTTTATAAATTTCAGTGGTGATAACATTGGCAAGCGCATCTGCTCCAGCATGCCCTCCAATTAGAGGGGTACCATAAACATTGGCCTCAGGATTAATCCTGAGGCCAACTTCTGTAGCTTTTACATTTAAAGGCCCTGGTGAGAGTGGTTCAAAAGGAATTACTCCAAGAGAGTGAACATCTATTCCAAAGAAAATGTTACGCATAGTAGGATTTCCCACTACTACCGTCTCATAGATACAATTAAGAATATCAGCGTCATTGTTTTGCCTGGCAAAATTTTCCAATTCTTTGTTTATACCATCCACAACTATCCTCTGGAGTTGCCTCAACCCATCTTTGTTCTTCATGGTATATTCAATTCGAGAGATAACATCATCACCAAAAGAAGCCTGAGGATTTTTATCTGCCAGAGTAGCTACTATTTCCCCCGATATAAGATCCACTATCTGCGAAACAAGAGTAGTTGTTCCAACGTCTATGGCCAGTCCATAAATTTTACCCCTAAATTTGTCAATTTCTTTTCCATTCCAAAATACCTTTCCATTTTTTATATGAACAAATGGATCAAGTTTAGTTTTAGCCTCTACGCTTTCAGAAAGAATAGTGTATTTACCTATATTTTTAATAAATACACGGATATTTCCATCTCCAACAATTCTTGCCTGACAGGCAAGTCTTTCCTCTCTGTCTAAATTAAATTTTTTCTCTACGGATGTTTTTGAAGCTAAAGCTCCTTTTTCTCCTTCTACTCTTACTACACATTTTCCACAGATACCGTTTCCACCACATTCGGAGGGTATTGGGATCCCGATCCTTCTTGCGGCCTCCATAATGTTTCCTTCAGAAAGCTCAACTCCCTCCCTTGCTTTTCTAAACTGGGGAAAAAATATCCGTTGCCATTTTTCTACCTTTTGCATCTTATTTCTCGACTATCTACTGTAAAAACTTTAAAACCCCCATCTTTTGTAAAAGTTGAAATTATTTAATCTAATTTAAAATAGGGCTCCACCGCAGGAGCCCTGTAAAAAGAATTTTTTCAGACGTTTTTACTATTTAAAATATTAAATATTCTATTCCACATGTCTTTTATCTGCTGGGTGGTTTTGCTCGTAGAGTATTCTGCTAAGGATTTCCCCCTGACAAGGGCTTCAATAAAAGATGTATCAAAGGGTATTTTTCCTACTACCTGCACACCATGAAGGTAACACTCCTTTTCTATTCTTTTTGTATTATCAAGGTTTATGTCAAACTTGTTTATACATACCACCCATTGAATACCAAAATGATCACATACCCCTCCAATTCTTTCAAGATCACTTACACCAGATAAGGTTGGTTCTGTAACAATTAAAGCTAAATCTGCTCCTGTAAGGGAGGCAACCACAGGACAGCCAATTCCAGGAGAGCCGTCAATTATAATAAGATTCAGACCTTTTTCCTGTGCAACTTCCTCAGCGGTATTTCTCACCTGAGTGACAAGCTTTCCTGAGTTTCCCTCGCCTATCCCTAATCTGGCATGAACTAATGGACCGTATTTTGTATCAGAGATATACCAGTAACCTGTTATTTTTTCTTCCATTTTTATAGCTTTTTCCGGACAAATACGAGCGCAAAGAGAACATCCCTCACAAGATAGAGGATCAACCCTGAAATCTTTATCTATGGCATCAAACTGGCAAACCTCAATACACCTTCCACATTGGCTACATTTATCCTTATCAATTATGGGTAATTTTCCCCCTTTAAAATTAAAGGATTTTTTTATTTCAGGATGTAGGAGAAGATGAAGATTAGCAGCATCTACATCACAGTCAACCATAACTTTGTTATTAAAAAAAGATGCAAAAGATGCAACTAAACTTGTCTTACCAGTTCCTCCCTTTCCACTTATCACTGTCAGTGTTTTCATTTTTTCACTTTTTCTTTTATCTTTTGAAAGAGCTGTTTAAATTTTTCTCTCCACTTCTCATCTTTTGCTACCAACACTTCTCCTTTTGAGTAATATTTTGCAATTCTTTCCTCAAGAGGGATTTTTAATAAGATGGGAATGTTATTTTTTTCGCAAAAATTTTCTACTTTCTTATCCCCAACATCAAAGCGGTTAATTACTACTCCAAAGGGAATATTAAGCTCCTTTACCACTCCTATTGCAAGAGTAAGATCGTTAAGCCCAAAGGGAGTTGGTTCTGTAACGAGAAGACAAAAGTCGGTTCCCTTCACTGCTTCTACCATTGGACAGCTCGTTCCTGGAGCAACATCAATTATAACATCTTCCCCCTTTCTTATTTCTTTTTTTACCTGTTTTATTAAGGGAGGGGCAACTGTTTGCCCTATGGTGAGTTTTCCATGGATAAACTCTATCTTACCTACCTTTCCCTTTTCTATTACTCCGAGCTCTTTTTCTTCCTTTTCCAGTGCATTTTGTGGACATAGTGTCCAGCAGGCACTACAGCTGTGACAGAGTTCGGGGAAAAAAAGCCATTTGTCTTTAATCACGGCAATGGCGTTCCACTCGCAGACTTTGCTGCATAACTTACAGAAATTGCATTTTTCCTTTATTAACCTGGGAATGAAAAAAGGAACGATTTTTTTTTCCTGGATAAGTGGTTTTAGAAATATAGAGGCATTTGGAGCTTCCACATCACAGTCAAGAAATTGAACTTTATCCTGAGATAAAGCAAGGTTCACTGCCACTGTAGTCTTACCAGTCCCTCCCTTTCCACTGGCTACAGAAACTATCATCGTCTCCTCGTCATTTTAGCTCCACATTTAGGACAGGTTATCTGATAACAGGGAGTTCCTCTTGAGTGAGAAATTACCGTACCACAGTTTGGGCATACACATTCTCCTCCAGGACCCAATCCAAATCCTCCACCTCTACCTCTTCCTCCACCTCTTCCACCTCCCCCGAAGGGACCGGTTCCATCTCCTCTTGGCATCTTAAACCCCCTTATTTTTCTTTTTCAAGCTCATCTATTCTTTTCTTTATCTGCTCTAATTGTTGCTGAAGTGCTTTAGCTTGGTCTTTCAGCAGGTTAATCTCCTGCTCCTTGGGTATCTGAGAAGCTGTAGGTGATACCTGAAAAGCTCCTCCTTGAGGATAAGGCATTCCCGGATAACCCATTCCCATACCTCTGCCAAACCCCATACCTCTGCCAAACCCTCCTCCCATACCCATACCTCTACCCATTCCCATTCCTCCACCCATTCCAAAGTGAGTAGCGACTGTAGGTCCTCCTGCAGTAGATGTTAGCTGACCATTTTTGTACTGTTCAACTACCTGTCTAACTGTTCCCATAGCTCCTGTGATGATTTTAATTCCAGCCATTGATAAGGTCTGGAAAGCGTTTGGCCCTACATTTCCAGTTATAATAGCCTCTACACCTCTATCGGCGACCAGTTGAGCAGTTGCAATGCCTGCTCCACCTCCAGCCTGGATGTTAGGATTGGTAATCGCCTCAAATTTCATGGTATCCGGATCTACTATGATTATATAACTGCACCTACCAAATCTGGGGTCAACTTGAGAGTCCAAAGTAGGCCCAGTTGACGACACGGCTAACTTCATATTTTCCTCCCAAATTTAAAGGGAGGGTTAACCCTCCCTTTAAATTTTTATTTTTCTTTTTCCAGTTCCTTAATCCTCTGATTAATCCTCTCCAGTTGTTCTTTTAGAGCCTGGGCTTGACTTTGAAGAAGTTGAAGCTCCTGCTGGCCTCCTGCACCCTGATAGGAGCCTGGTGCTGTATAGCCCGGCGTTACCCCTCCAAATGCTGGATAAGGAGCCTGTCCTGTTTGCATAGCCTGCCACCATGCCTGAGCTTGAGGGGTAGGCCATGTTCCGGTCATAAGATAAGTTGCTCCCGGTCCCATCCCTGTAGGGGATGTACCTAACCATCCAGGGGAAAAACCAAATCTCATCCATCCTGGAAGACCTGTAAGATAATACATATATCTATGTCTATATCCTCCCATAAAGCCCTCCTTTCATCTTATATTTTGTTATCAATACTCTCTTTTCTCTGTTTATATACTTTACAGTCCTTACATGTATGAATAAATTTTTCTTTGCAGATTCTGCGGGTTAACTCCCAGCAGGGAATCGCCTTATTATAAAAAGCAGAACAATTTTCTCTTTCTTTTTCACTGCATCCTTTTATCTGCCAGCAGGGAATAAGTGTCAATAAAATTCTTATTCCAGAGATACTTAATCCCTCCTCATGAATCATCTCCCTTAAACAGCGTATCCAGCGTAGATCACTATTAGAGAAGAACCTCCTGTTACCCCTTCTTTTAGGAGCTATAAGTCCATGTTTCTCATACAATCTCAGAGTGCGGGGATGAACATTTAAAAGTTCAGCCGCTACACTGATCGAATAAACCGGTCTATCATCTTCCATTTTTTTATCTCTTGTATAATCCTTCTGCATAATAGGTTATTATATTATGGAAATTATTTTTGTCAAGTAAGATTAAAATTATCGTTACACTTTTTAACAGCTTCTTTAACTATAAGCTTTGTCATATTTGCTGATTGGTGAAGAATAGAATCTTTAAATCCTCCGCCTATTTTTCCAGAGGCTAAGCAGGGATAGTAATGATGGAAAAGACCTGCTTTTTCCTCTGCTTTTTCTACCTTTGTTCCTGTAAGTTTTTCTGCAACAAAACGAGTGCATCCACAGGGAGCCTCTCTTTTAATTGTAATTTTACTAATTTTACCATTGTTACAGGTAACATCGATATCTGGTCTTCCAAAAAGCACTGCAAATAATTTTATATACTCATTTTCACTGAATTTTTCTGTTAAGGAACAAAAGGGGGAGGGAAAGGCAGAATCTACTCCCAGATCTTTCAGTTCTTTTCTTATTTGATTTTTTAACCCTGCAGGGAGCCAGGCTTTATTATCAATAGGAGCAATAACAGCCCTGGCCTTTGAAAGTTTAACCAGACCCGGGATTAACTCGGCAACTCCCGGGTTTTCACCAAGGCAGATAAGAAGATCAACTTCTGGAAGACTTTCCGGGAGAAATTCTTCGGGTTCCTCAACGATTATTGGAAAACGAGAAGGTGCAATCCAGGTTTGTATTTTCCAGTCTGCAGGTGCATAAGAAGAGATATTTTTAACTATTCTCTTTCCATAATTTCCCTGAACTACAATTAAAATACGCATCTTTTTCTCCTGGCAACCTGTAAAATGACTTCAGGATTAAAATCATAAATAATACTCCCTTTTGTGCACCCTCATAGCCCGAGCGAAAGTGTTAATTCAGATTCGACAACTATTCTATTTTTTAGGCAGGAAAACTTCAGCCCTCCCGGGATAAATCTGATGGCACATTGAATTACTGAAGATTTAGACTAATCCTTTTACGATACGAGAAGATATCAGAAGTTTGAATAAAATGGAAAATTACTTTTTTAAAATTCCATAAATTTTAGAAAAATCAGATAGAAGTTCTATTAACTTTTCTTTATTTAATTTGTATCTGACCCATTGAGCTGTCTTAAACTGTTTAACAAGGCCAAGATCCAACAGAAGCTTTAAATGATAGGATACTGTAGGTTGAGATAACTTTAGCTTTTTGCTTAAAAAATTTACACATTTTTCCTCGTCGCTTATCATCTTCAGTATCTTTAGTCTTACTCTGCTTCCCAGAATTTCAAAAATATTGGCAAAGTTTTCCGTTTTCTCTGCAGTTATTTTTTTACCCAGACTCTTTTTTATTTTTTGCCTGTTTGCACTTTTTAAAGACATTTTATGTTCACCCCAAAAAACAGTTTCTATATAGAAATTGTTAAATTAAACGTATTATATTTATATAAAAAAATAAATTTCTGTCAACTTATCTACCTTGAAATTGGGACACT
>JAGGTG010000036.1 GCA_021163905.1 Candidatus Aerophobota bacterium | reverse complement strand
ATATTATAGTATAGAATAGTTAAGGTAATGACATCTAAAGCAAGATAGGGAGGTAGTGAAATGAGTGGTAGGGCTAAAGTTATTTTCCTTTCCTTTTTTACAATCGTAGCACTTGTTGGTTCTGGAAGTTTTATAACTATCCATGCTGCACAAGTTCAAAGAGGATTTTCCCTTTTCCCAAAATACACAAATGTGGTTATTGGAAAAGGAGAAGAGGTAAATTTAGACCTGAAAGTAATAAATACAGGAAAAAAGGAGGAAGAGGTACTTCTTTCAATTATTCCAGAAAAAAAAGCCCACAACTGGAAAGTAAGTATTGAGACTGAATGGGATAAAATCGGAGTGCGAAGTGTTTATCTTTTTCCACAAAAGCCTGATAACTCAGCAAATTTAAAATTTCACGCCATACCTCCTGCCAAAGCTCCTGGGGGAGAGTATAGATTTGTCATAAAGGGGACAACAAGGGATGGAAAAATTCAGCACTCCGTTGGTATTAAAATTTTTCTTAAAAAAGAAAAGGAAATTTCAAAAGCTATTTCTCAGAAGATAAGTTTAACCTCTAAGTACCCAAGTATTGAGAATCCAGCAGGGAAGGATTTCAAATTCGAAGTTGAGGTAAAAAATAACACCAATAAAGCTCTGGTCTTAAACTTCGGTGTTAAACCACCTTATGGATGGAGAGTTTACTGCAGTCCAAGATGGGAGGAGGAGAAGAAAATATCCGCTATAAAGATACACGCCAAAGGTTCGGAAAATTTACTTATAACTGCAACTCCACCAATAAATGTTTCAAAGGGAAAATACCCGATAGTCTTTGTAGTCAAATCAGAAAAAGAGGAAAAAACACTTGAGCTTAAAGCAATAGTTACCGGAACGTATAAACTGGTTATGAAAACCGAAACGGGCAGATTAAATACCGATACAGTTGCAGGTAAAGAAAAACATTTGACGGTTTATCTGTGGAATGAAGGATCAGCTCCAGTTGAAAATATAAGCTTTTTTTCTGATAAACCAAATAAATGGGAGGTAACCTTTAAGCCAGATAAAATTAGCTCCATTTTGCCTTTCCAGCAGGTAGGAAAACCCGAAAAGGTAGATGTAGTCATAAAAGCTCCCCTCAGAACCTTACCCGGTGATTATATGGTTACCCTTACAGCTGCCGGGAAACAGGATCAAAAGCAAATAGATCTGCGTGTTACAGTTAAAACATCCACAACCTGGGGATGGGTAGGAGTTGGCATTGTAGCTATTGTGATAGTTTCTCTTATATTAATCTTCGTGAGATTGGGGAGAAGATAAAAAATGGAAACATCAGTAGTAAAGACTGAGAATCTTGCTAAAATTTATGATGGAACCAAGGCGGTTGATGATTTAAATCTCGAAATAAAAGAGGGGGAGATATTTGGTTTTCTTGGACCCAATGGAGCGGGAAAAACCACCACCATCTTAATGATCCTGGGACTAACAGAACCCACTTCGGGAAAAGTAAAGGTTTATGGATACGATGCCACGAGAGAGCCACTTAAAATTAGAAGACTCACAGGCTATCTTCCCGAAAATATTGGTTTTTATGAGGATTTAACTGCAAGGGAAAATCTAATATACATAACAAGGTTAAACAGGATACCTGACAAAAAAGCTCTCCCAAAAATAGAGGAAGTTTTAGAAAAGGTGGGGCTATCAGAAGTTGCCGATCTTGAAGTTAGAAAATTCTCCAAAGGTATGAAGCAACGTCTTGGAATGGGAGCAGTTCTTGTTAAAGAACCAAAATTTGCGATCCTGGATGAGCCAACAACAGGAATAGATCCTGAGGGAGTGGAACAGATCCTGAAATTAATAAAGGAAATGAGTGAACAGCAAAATATCACTATACTTTTATCCTCACATCTGCTCTACCAGGTCCAAAGGATCTGCGACCGTGTGGGTATAATTTCTAAGGGACGTATGGTAGCTCAGGGCTCTATAGATGAGGTAGGAAAAAAAATAATGAAAGGCGAACATATCTCAATTGAAACTCAGCTAACGAAAGTAACTCCTGATCTTCTTGACTCCATAAGAAAAATCCAGGGGGTAGTGGATATTGAAAAATCGGGCAGTTCTCTTTTAATAAAATGCGAGAGAGATTTAAGGGAAGATATTTCAAGAACTATTATAGAAAATGGAGCTATTCCTCTACAGATAAAAACCCAGGATTATACCCTGGAGGAAATATACATAAGATACTTCCAGGAGGAGTGATGCCAAATGTCAGGACTTGGAGTTATATTCTGGAAAGAATTTGCTGATTTTTTTGGGAGAAGAAGGTTTTTAATACTTTTCATCATCATCTGTATTATAAGTACATCTATTACTTATATGGCATCTCACAGTCCAGCCTCCAGTTTTTCCAAGTTACCCAACGATTTTCTCTTCCTTGGACTTTTTACCTTTTCTGCTGGTTCTATACCATCTTTTACCTTTTTTATCAGTTTCTTTGGTCCTCTGATAGGAATTCTACTTGGATTTGATGCTATAAATAGTGAGCATTCCCGGGGAACGATAAGCATGGTTCTATCTCAACCTGTAGCCAGAGATTCTCTAATTAATGGAAAGTTCCTCGCTGGTCTTGCAACGATAGCCATAGCTCTTACAAGTATCATTCTAATTATTCTGGGACTGGGGCTTTATACGCTTGGAATTGTTCCAAATCTGGGAGAAATAGCAAGAATAGGTGTTTTCTTTGCAGCAAGTATAATTTATATAGGATTCTGGTTAAGCTTAGGAGTCCTCTTTTCAATTTTATTCAGGAGAGCAGCTGGTTCTGCTCTGGCTTCAATAATGATCTGGCTTTTCTTTGCCTTTTTTATCTATATGATTGCAAGTGCCATTGCAGATCAATTAGCTCCGGTTAGCCGTGTAACAACCGTTGAGGCATTAACAAAAAACGAGAGTATTAAAAATACAATCATGCACATTTCTCCTGCAGTTTTATTTGAAGAAATTGCAATTGCTATTCTCAATCCTTCTGTAAGAGTGTTTGGTCTCATATCTTCGAGCCAGATAAGTAGCTTAATACCTACCCCTCTATCTTTAGATCAAAGTCTTCTTGTAGTATGGCCTCAATTTGTAAGTCTTTTCAGTTTAATGCTTATATGTTTTGCCATCTCCTATGTGGTATTTATGAAACAGGAAATAAGATCCACGTAGAGCTTATTAATCTTCCTATATTAAAAATTATTTCAAGTTTCCCAGGATAAAATAGGAAATAATTCTAAGGATAAATCTATTTGACAAGGTAAACTGCTGGTGTAAAATAAAGTCAGCCATTTATCTAAATAAATTAAATCTGGGAGAATAAGAAGGAGATGAAAATGACAAAGACAAAAATAAGCTTAATAATAGGACTTTCATTGTTTTCAGCTATATTTGTTTTCTGCTTAACCTCCTTTGCTCAAACTCAGGCCGAGAAAGATTTTCTTTTTGCACAGGGTCTTTATGAAGAGGGAAAATTTGATCTTGCTGCTGATATGTTCCAAAAATTCATAGAAAACTACCCAAATAATGAGAACTGTGACAAAGCACAATATGGAATTGGAATGAGCTTTTGGCAAAGTGGTAAATACAGTGATGCTGCAAAAGCATTTGAAACCTTAATAAAGAATTATCCAGAGAGTAAACTTTTAGATAAAGGAATTTACCAGGCAGGCGAGTGCTATTATCAGCTCGGACAGTTAGATAAAGCACTTTCTAAATACGAGGAACTTATTAAAAAATACCCCAAGAGTGATCTTGTCTCCTATGCTATATATTCTATCGGGTATATTTATTACCAGAAAAAAGACTACCCGGAGGCTCTTAAAAGTTTTGGAGAGTTAAAGGAGAAATATCCAAACTTTAAGTATCACGAGAAGGTGTACTATATCTACTCAAAACTGCTTTACCTTACAAATAAATTCTCCCAGGCTATAAAGGAATTTACCTCTTTCCTTGAAAATTACCCTGCATCTTCCTATGCTCAGGATATCTATAAAGAAAGAGGCTTTTCTTATTTTGAACTGGCCAATTATCAAAAAGCCATTGAGGACTTTAAAAAAGTAAACCTTGCCTATTGGGAAGGAGAGGCCCTTTACCAGCTGGGGAGGTTCTCTGAAGCTCGACAGGCCTATGAGAGAGAATTTTCCAATCCAAAAAGTGAATGGAGGGAACAATCTCTTTTCGGCATTGCCTATACTTACTTTGAAGAGAAAAAATACCCTGAAGCTGCTAATTATTTTAAACAGTTCATAAATTCCTACACAGATTCCCCAAATATTGCAGAAGCCTGGGTAAGATTGGGGGATTCCTACTATTTCCAGAAAAAATTTGACCTTGCTGCACAGGCCTATCAAAGTGTTATAGACTATCATCAGGACAGTGAATTCATGGATGATGCCCTGTACGGCGCTGGCTATTCATACTTTGACATGGGTAAATTCAAAGTAGCTGCTAAGTATTTTCGCAAAATAATTGATAATTTTCCTGATTCTGAATATGCTCTTGATGCAACTTTTCAATTGGGAGAGGCTCTGCTCAATGCCTCCAGATATTCTGAGGCAATTGAATATTTCCAAAAGGTTATCTCTAGTCACCCTACAATAGAGAAAGCCTCTTATGCCCAGTACGAAATAGGATGGTGTTATTTAGGTAAAAACAACTATAATCTTGCTTTAAAGGCATTTGAAAAGGTAGTTCAAAATTATCCTCAGTCTAAAAAAGTTCCCGATGCAATGCTCCAAATGGGAAATTGCCTTTTTAATTTGAAAAATTTTAACAGGGCAATCAAGGTCTACAGTGAACTTGAAAAAAAGTTTCCAGATTCAACTTTAATCCCCTTTGCTATTTATCAAACAGCTGCTTCCTACTTTAAACTCGAGAAATACGATAAGGCAAGGGAATACTATCAACGATTTGTTATGAATTTCCCTGATAATCCAAATACTCCCGATGCTTATTATGCTATTGGATGGACTTATTTTCATCAAAAAAAATTCTCAGAGGCAAGAGATACCTTCGAGGAAATAGTAAATAAATTCCCCGAGCGAGAGGACCTTAAAGTGGGAGCTCTTTACCTCATAGCAAATTGCTGGTTTAACGAATCAAATTATGAAAAAGCCATATCAACTTTCCAGGAAATGGTATCAAAATATCCTGACAGCAATCTTGTACCTCCTGCACTATTTAAAATAGGAGAAGCCTACCAGCACATGGGTCAGGGGGAGAAATCTCTTAGAATTTTCCGGAAAATAGTTGACAACTATCCAAAATTTCCTGATGCTGATTCTGCCCAATTTAAAATAGCAAACTATTACATAAAAAAAGGAGATTTCAACAGTGCAGCGGTGGAACTGAAAAAAATTATAAGTAAGTTTCCTGAAAGTTCCTATCTTCCCCTTGCCTATTATTGGATAGGATACTCTTACTACAAAACAAAAAACTATTCCCTCTCCTCCTCTTACTACGCTAAGTTTATCAAACTTTTTCCAAAGAACATGCTGGTGGGGGAAGTCTACTACCGCTTAGGAGATTCTCTGTTTAAACAGAAAAAATACGCTGACGCAGCCAATTCTTATAGCAACGCTCTTAGAATCTCTAAAGAAAAGGACATTCTTCTTAATTCTCTTTATGATTTAGGCACCTGCTGGGAAAACCTTGAAAAGTGGGACAAAGCAGAGTCTGTATTTGAAGAATTTATCAAAAAATATCCTGATAGTGAACTTTTACCCCAGGTTCATTTAAAGCTAGCCAATGCATTGTTTCAACAGAAAAAATATCCTCAGGCTCGAGAACACTACAGCTGGGTTATAGAAAGAAGCGAGGAAACTGAACTTTCGGTAAAGGCACAGTATAGACTCGGTGATTGCTGGTTTAATGAGAAAAATTATAAAAAAGCCATGGTAGAGTACTTAAGAATTCCTATCCTGTATCCTCAATTTAAAGAATGGTCATTTAAAGCGCAACTCCAGGTTGCAGAATGTTATAAGGGACTTGGTAAAATCAACGAGGCTAAAAAGACCTATGAGAAAATAATTAAAAACAAGGAGTTTAAAGAAGAATGGATAAAGGAGGCTGAGAAAAGGTTAAAGGAGCTATAAAAAATGAGATTATATTCTTTTTTGCTGTTGCTTGTAGTAATTTTATTTTTATCTCCTGCTGCAGGAGTTGCCAAAAATAAACCCCTAACCAAGCTTCCAACAATTGTAGTGAGAGGAGAGGATAGATCTTACCTTGAAATTGTGAGAATAGAAAAACTTCCCTATATGTCCCCCAGGGGAGAGAAGAAAAAAACCACACTCACATATGAAATTGCACTACCTCCTCGGGAGGAATTTACTGCAAAATTTCCCATTGTCTCTATATCTTTTCCCCATAAGGTATCTATAACTCCCAAAAGAAAACCTTATCCTCCCTTTATTTTTTCCTCTACTCTTTCCAGAAATTATATAAAAGAGAGGGGGATTAGCTTTCCCTTTTTATTATCAACAACCAAAAAGGAAAAAATACCGCTGAAGGAAATAAAAGTTAGAAAGGAACTAATTCATCCCCCCTTAAAAGTATTTACCTGGAGAAAAGAAATTTACTTTTCAAGCTCATTCCCCATTTTATCTGTAAAACCATCAAAGGTAGTAAAAGGACCTTCAAGAAAAAAGATATTAGCTTATTTTCCTCCTGTTATAACCCTGTCTCAAAGGTATATAAGAGAAGGCAAGATTGAAATTTCCCCTGTTGCTAAAGTCAAGCTGCCCATTTTAAAAAGAAGAATTTACCAGAAAATGCCCCTTCAACCACAGGTTAGTTTTATACCTCCACCAAAGGAGAGTCACTCCACTCATTTCGTTAAAATAGCAAAGAAGATGAGGGTAATAAAAGCAGAAAAAAAATTAGAGATTCACCCTCTATTTTTTCTATATCCTACCCTGTCTCAAAGGTATATAAGAGAGGAAAAATTATCCTTACCTATAAACACGGGAAGATTAAAAGTAAAATCTCCAAGAAAGATGCTCGAAAAAAAAGAGTTATTTGAACCCCCCATTTATGCAAAATTACCCGAAAGGGTAAGCTTAAAAATCTCTTTCCCAAAAATAATGTTTAAGGCATTTAAATTTTACCCTGTTCCAGAAGAAAAAGAGATATCTCCTCAGATTTATCCTGCATTTACAAAACAACTTTATCTGAAAGATACACCAGCCTGGCCAAAGGAAAAAAGAGTATCTTTTAAACTAAGATTGGCTGAAATAAAAAGAGAAAAAAAGGAGTTAATTCACCCTCCCTTAAGCGTTCCTTTTTTTGCCAAGGTATATTTTCCCGAGCCAATTAAAAAATCAAGGTATCCTTATCTTCATCTGTCACTCGGAGCAAGTAGCTATGATAGCTTTAACTATCAACTCAGGTACGGAAGAGAGCGGAACAAGAAAAGATATTTACTTGATATCGAAAGAGATTACTCCTCCAGATGGATAAATTACAAAAATTCTGAACTGGAAAGAGAGGAAGACATATTGTCCGGTAAAGTGATGTGGGAAAAATCCACTATAACTAAAACCGAGTTATCCCTGCAGGGAAATCATAAAGTTGCGGCTTTACCGGGAACAGGCAAGAGGACAGATACTTTATTCTCACTTGAGGATGAAACAACTCTCTTTGAAAACTGGAAGGTCAATCTATGGGGAGAAACAACTCTCAGAACTGAAAATAATACAGTTAATAAACAATGGAATGATATTAACTATGGGGTTTCCCTTGCTCTCCATCTCAAAAATTATCCTATTTTTATTCAAGGTGCGGTCAACTGGGATAATCTTGCTGAAAAGAATATCTCCAGAAATAACAACTATCAAGCATCCCTGCAGGCAGGAACATCTCATCCCTTTTCTATTGGTAAAAATCTTTTCTCGCAGATAAAATTAGGCGTGAGAGGAGTAAAGAATGGAAAAGCTAAACCAGTGGGAGCTATCAAGTTAAACTGGGGTGCAAGTAATAATATAGGTATTGAATTAAGTCTTACCAGAGATTTTCATCTTCTCAAATTCTCTGATATTTATTTAAGTCAGCCTTACTCAGAGATTGATTTAAAATTGGACCCGACTGATACGACAAATTACAGTATTAATATAAACTACTTTAATTCTCCCTGGATAGATCTTAATTTAAAATGGTTTAATAAAAAAGGAAATGATCTGG
>JAGGTG010000176.1 GCA_021163905.1 Candidatus Aerophobota bacterium | reverse complement strand
TCTATCTTGCCATTCGGGGTAAGAGGCATCTTATCTAAGAAGACAAAAGATGAAGGAATCATGTATTCGGGAAGCTTCCTTCTTAAAAATTCCTCAAGCTTTGTCTTATCAAGTTTTTTACCTTCATTTGAAACCACAAATGCTACAAGCTTCTTGTCCGTTTTATCACCTGTTGCAACAACTGCCAAACTGTTTACATCTGAATGTTCCTTTAATGCCGCCTCTATCTCACCTAACTCAATCCTATATCCCATGATCTTGACCTGATTGTCCTCACGACCAAGAAACTCAATATTTCCATCCGGAAGGTAACGTCCTAAATCCCCGGTGCGATACAATCGCTCCCCCGTCTTGGGATGGATAATGAAACTATTCTGAGTTTTTTTCTCATCCTTCCAGTATCCCTTTGCAAGACCAACACCACCAATATATAGTTGACCAGGCACCCAGTCAGGACAATCTTCCATAGATTCATTCAATACATAGAAGCGTTGATTTGTCATGGGTTTACCGTAAGGTATACTTTTCCATCCCGGCTTTACCTCTTCCACCGGATACAGGATAGACCAGATGGAGGCCTCGGTAGCACCTCCAAGACTGATAACCTTAGCATTCTTTGCCAGAGCCTTAATCTTCTCCGGCAAATCCAATGGTATCCAGTCACCGCTTAAAAGCACCAAACGAAGGGATTCCGGTATGGTAATACCCCTACCAGAGGCATATTCCACAAGCATCTGCATCATAGCCGGAACAGAGTTCCAGATCGTAACCTTTTTTTCAACAATTAACTCAGCCCAATGAGAGGGATCGGTTAATCGATTGCTACTTGGATAAATTAAAGCACCTCCTACGGATAGAGGACCGAAGATATCGTAGACGGATAAATCAAAGCTCAGTCTGGAGAGACCCAATACCCTATCATTTTGGTTAATGTTAAAACGGCGATTGATATCTGCAATAGTGTTGACAACTGAACGGTGGCTGAGAACTACTCCTTTAGGTTGTCCAGTTGAACCAGAAGTGTAAATAATGTATGCCGGCAAATCCGGGTCAATGTTAGAAACGGGGATGTTTCCGCTGAACGGTTCTAATTTATCTACCTCTATAATCTCTATCTTTTGTTTTGTGCTTTCTGGCCATAATACAGATGTTGACGAACATTGCAAAACAAAATGTGCATCCGCCTGCTCTATCATAAATGAACGCCTTAACTCCGGCTGCATCGTATCAATCGGAACATATATAGCCCCAGCCATCAAGGTACCTAATACAGCTACCACCTGATAGGCACTTTTATCCATAACAATTGCAACTCTATCCTGTGTTTTGCAACCCAGTTCCTCTAATCTTTTAGCTACTGCTGCGGCTTTTTGAACCAATTCTGCATATGTTATTTCTCCTTCACCATCAAAAACAGCAGGGCGATCCGGAGTTGCTTCTGTTTGTACCAATATCTGATAGTGTAATAGTTGGTCAGGTATAGGTGCTCTTGTGTCGTTGACCTGTCGTCGTTTTATTTGTTGTGAAACAGGCAAAGTTACCGCTTCTCCTGCATCCCAGGTTTCATCCGTCTCAGCTAAGGAGTGCAACAATTTTTCAAACACACTAAACATATCATCTATCATCCCATCAGGGAAGACACCCTCACGTACATCCCAATTAACATATAAGATGTCGTGGCTATCCATAGCCTGACAGTCAATAAAAACCTGTGGTGTCTGAGAGATTCCGTATCCAACCTTACCCTTTAGCTGATGAGTCCAAAGGCCAATACCGCTGGTAAAAACTATTGGCATTAAAGCATCCTCATGTCCACGCCTGCGTATTTCTCGTAAAACTTCTA
Source organism: Candidatus Aerophobota bacterium (assembly GCA_021163905.1). Classification (GTDB taxonomy): domain Bacteria; phylum Aerophobota; class Aerophobia; order Aerophobales; family B3-G15; genus JAGGTG01. The sequence continues at coordinate 6,363 of JAGGTG010000176.1, read as the reverse complement.
CCCCTGAAAACAGGCGATGTTCTAAATCTTCAAACAACTGACGATTTAAGGCTTTGGCACATTCATAAAATGAACTCCCTGCGCCCCAATCTACAGATAGCAAACTTATTGATGTAAAATCACCAACGATATTGTTAATTTGAGGATGCAACGGTAGACGGTTCAACACCGTTAGATTCAAACAAAATCTCTTTTCACGACTCCAGCGCTCAATAACGGCAGCATATGCGGCTATCACTGCAATTGTTGGTGTCAATCCTCTTTTTTGAGCCTGTTGTTTAAGTTTTTCCCATGCAAACTTATTCAGTTTAAGAAAACGACGCCGAAATCTTGCAGTCCCAAATTTATCCTGCTTCTGAGTTAAAGGCAAATCCGGTGCCGGAGGCAGGTCACTAATTCGGGAAAGCCAATACTCTTTGTCCCTGAAATAAGCAGGGCTCTCCCTCAATCTCCGTTCGGCAAGCACATAGTCGCGGAAAGTAAGACTAAGGTCAGACAATCGCTTTGCCGGCTCTGCGTAAAGTGTCTCAAATTCAGACAAAAGTAACATAATGCTGGCCCAATCAGCCATAAGAAAATCCATGGAAAAATGGAGTATAGTGTTATCGGGTGTTTTTGTGATGGCTATATCAAACAAGGGCCAATGCTCAGGCTCATATACACGATGTCCCAACTCTTCTCGAATCTGATTAAGATTAGCTTCTATTTCCTGCTTTTCCCAGGAACTTGCATCAGTATAATCTATTTTCAGATGCGGTACATCCTTCAAAACACGTTGATATCCATTCCGATCAATAACTACTCTAAGCATATCGTGACGCGATATGAGCTGATTCCAGACTGCCTCTGCCCGTTCAGGGTCAAGCTCCGGATAGTTTAGCTCCATATAAATATGGCAACCTACACCTCCATAGCCAAATGCCTCATGACGTCCCAGTAAATAGGCTGATTGCACATCTGTAAGTGGAAAAGGTTCAAACCGAGATTCCGGATCGGGTGTAATTGTCGAAAATTTAGCTTCAGCCTGCAATAAATTTAGGATATCCTTTTTATAATACTTTAACGCCTGCAAGTCATCGTCCTTGAGTACTCCACGAGGTGCTTTGTAACGCAACTTACCATTATCTTCCCATAAAGATACTCCTTTTTTACGAAAATGCGTCAGCAACTCAACAGCTTTGTCTTTATCACCTTTTAACATGCCTACCTCCTGGCTTTTTCACTATAAACAGCTTTTGGCCCAGTGGAGCAAGTATATGCTCATCACTCGGCAACGCTACAGCTTTCTCAGCACCTGCTTGATAAAATACCTTTAGCCATTGTTCTGTAGATAAAAAGGTTGTATTAGTGTTTTTCCTATCATCTTCAGGAGGAGTCATCATAAAAGCTTGTGAAATTAGAATTTCCAGCATTTCCCGCGTAGGCTCTGTTATTAACATCCATCCCCCTGGAGTGAGAATCTGCATAAGACCTCGTACTGTTTTATTAATGTCGCGTGCATTGTTAAGTACACCCGCCGCAATTACGATATCTACACTCTCGGGCTTCAGACCCTGCTCAAAAAGGTTCTTGTCAATATCGACAATTTGAAAACGCATCCAGGAACAATCTTTGAAATGTTCACGCGCTGCCGCGAGGAAAAATTTAGAAATATCTGTAAACAAATAATCCAATTTAATCTGCTTTGAAATAGATGTGTTCAACCTGTGAACTACTACATTGGTAGTCGCTCCGGTACCCGCACCTACTTCCAATATTCTCAGCGAATCCCTTCTATCGGCGATACGAACAACCACTTCTGCCACCGACTTATTCAGATACCGCGCAGTTATCGTGTCCCGATAAAGTGCATTGGCAATATCTGTGCGACCCTCAGGAAATAACAACAGAACAGGTTGTTGTCTGCCGCTCATTAGCTGTGGAAGTTGCTCAACATGAGATACGAGATAGTCAATGCACAAAGGAGAAGTTAATTTATTAACATTCGAAAACCCTTTTACCAAATTCCAACGCCATCGCACCATATCCAAGGTCAATGGGTCAGTGCCCAGAAAGGACTCCCCGCACTGTCTTATATAACCTCTCTCAGTAAGTATCCGTAGCCAACGCAAAATTAAATTATGATGGCGAGGTGCAACATTAGCAGTAGAAAGAATCTCAGACTTACTATATTCATGTCGTGGATTTATTAAAGTTCCTTGAAATTGCAATGCAAATAGCATTGAAAATAAAACTGCTTCATCTATTCGTTTAACAAATTCTTTTATCAAATTAGCATCAACCCCTTCGAGTTCATCCTCAGCAATCTCTGTACATGTAAAAACATCTTCTTCCGATTTCATGCGAATCGTTTGATCCGAACGCTCCTCTGAATATTCAGGAATGCTCAATGCTATCTCTTTCAAAAAATTAGCCGATAACGGTGAATGTTTGCAGACTGGTCGCAGAAGGGGATACCCCAGAGAATCGGTAAGTGATTGCCACAGATGAGAACACCGAAGTTCGCGTTGCATTACTGCGTTATCGCTAATACCTTCCAAAATTCCTTTCCTCATTGTCAATAAGTTATGTCCAATAGCACATGGCCACTGCTTGAGGAGAACATCCCCGCAACTCAAGGAAGGCATAGGTCCCAATACTTCTGTTGTGTTTTTAGACAAATGCGCTGGATTTTCAGCTTCAGTTAAAATCTCACTGGCGAGTTTCTCAAGGGGGGGATACAAGCTAGGATGCCAAAAGACGGGACCATGAGTATCCACAAGCACCAGTCTCCCATCTTCAACACCAACAGTTATAGAGAACAACAAATGAATATAGTTGTTTGGGTTTTCTGGATCAATTTCATTATGAACCCTCAATATAACAGGGGTATCACCAATTTCCCCGGTTACCACCTGAAAAGGCCCCTTGCTTTTGGCTACACCGCTGATCTTCCACAGATGAGCTGACGGTAGTATTTCTAACAAGATGTGTATTATTGGATAGGTAACATGAATAGAACAAGACACATCAACGTAAAGTGCATTTTGCTGTTCCAACATAGCCTGGATGCAGGCAATGAAACGCTGTACAGAAGGTAAATGGTTATACAGATTAGCTATCCAAAAATATCTCTTATTCTGTTGAGCTATTCTCAAACAAGAAATTATTTCTTTCTCAGAAACAGGTAACTCCTGAATAGTATGGACTCCACGCGATAACAACTTCAACGATAAGTCCGTACCTTTACCACCTAAAACTGTTGACCGAACAGCCACACAAGCAAGGTCAATATCACCTGGAAGCTGATCTATATCCGCATATAAATTTATTCCGTAATACTCAGCACATTTTTTCGATCGCTCACTTCCTCTTGCTAGCAAACCCACCAGTTCAAACTGCTCTGGTAGTCTTCTTAAGGCTTCGAGGTAAAACTGTCCAAATGTAGAACCGCATACTATAGCCCGGAGCCTATTCCTTTTCATACTTCACCTTCCACTGTCTGTAATAATCCATCAATGCCACAATCAAAAATTTTAAATTGACTTACATTCTGTGTATCCCGTAATCGTGCAATCACCACATCTGGATACGGGATTGTTGCAAGGGAACCTATGTTAATGGGGATTTCTCCCTCCAACAGTGCAATGCCTGCTATCGCAGCTACTGAACCAGATAAGATTGAAATCTCATTTGCCTGCAATACTAAAGTGTGCGTTATCGGCATTGCATGTTTGACTCCATCAAGTTGAACAAGAAAATTTACGTAAGTTTGACGTCCAGCTGAGTCCAACCGAGACGCCAAGCATAAGCGTTCTACTGCACCCGCTGGGTCAGAATGAAAATATGCACGCGCTTCTTCAAGAGCAGCCGACCCATGCTCTCCATCAACCGCTATGTACCATTCACCATCGCGAAGCGATAATACCTTTGCTACAAATTCCGCCTCTGCATCAAAATACGGGTATACAGTCACTTCACGCGGAAAAAAAGGCAAGCTGATCCCTGATTTCCGGGTTAAAACTGAAGAACATTTGACACCGTTCCGCCATGCTGCCAAAGGCTCGTTATTAGTTTCATCTAAAACTCCAATGAGATAATCCTCAGCTCCAGAGGTAGTAAACCGTCCTAATGCTCCGACATAAACACTTAAATGATCAACCTTATCAAAAGAACCAGCTAACCAGCGCGGCAGCAGTCCTGACAACCCAGGAGTAGCACCTGCATCGTAGATTATTGCTGTATCATGAGGTGATCCATCTGATATTTTTAGATTCTTCCCCATCCCAGCATCAATACAATGGCAACCTTTGGATATACACATTTGAGCTACCCGAGCTGATGTTCGATAAGATGGCCCGGCACAGTTGATCACCAACTCACAACCATTTAGAAATGTTTCTAGACTCTCGTCATCCTCAACATCTACCTTAGTCCATTCAACTTGGGGAAACTCATCCCCAAAACGGGCTCTGGCTTTTTCAGGATTTCTACCACCAATCCGTAGCGGAAACTTCCCCCACTCTTTGAGTAATCTGGTTGTCTGCAGTCCTACCTTTCCGTAACCACCAATAACACCAATCATATCTTCACCCCTTACTTATATCACTCCCTCTTCTAAGCCTTCCGTTGCTAAAGCCTCATCGATTTTCTTTGCAAGCTGATCAAGATTGGATACTTCAAAGAAATCCTGCATAGATAAATCCACATGGCACAGTTCCCTTAAACGGTTAACACACTGAATTGCCCGTAAAGAATCTCCTCCGAGTTCAAAGAAATTGTCATAAATTCCTACCTTCCCACAACCAATTATTTCCTTCCAGATGTTTGCAATCTTTATCTGAGTCTCGGTAGAAGGAGCAATGTATGCCTTTTTGGAATTTTTCTCTGTTTTCCTACCAAGCTCTGCAAGTGCTTTCCTGTCTACCTTCCCATTGGCCGAAAGAGGTAACTCATCCAGCAAGAAATAGGTTGCCGGCACCATGTAATCGGGCAGTCTTTGCCGCAATACGTTAATAACATTCGCAGGCTTGAATACCTTAACCTCTTCGGGAGCTTGTGTCACAAAGAAGTGCTTTCCAAACAAAGAAGTGTTTGGAAAAGCCATTGTTCTCAAAAAACCTCTTTCTTTAAGAACCTCCTGCCATCCTTCTGATGAAATTAAAGGAGTATGATTTTTTTTCCTTTTGTCGTTGAGATGACTGAACCCCTCCTCAAGGAAAGCAACGGTAATCCACATCAAGCGGCTGTTTCTGGTAGACTCAATAAAAAGGAGAAATCCTCCAGGTGCCAAAAGTTCCCTTAAGTGCATTAGCATTGTTCCAATATTCTCAGCGCGATGAAGTGTATTGTTTGCAACAATTATATCGAAAGAATGAGGTTTATATTCTTGCTGAACTATACCCCTATTTATATCCAACAGAGCATATTCAAGTGAAGGAATATGCCCCAATTTTTGTCTTGTTTTGTCTATAAAGAAGGAAGACTCATCGGTATAAAGATAACTACATTGCTCCTTTGGCAACAGAGGCATAAGAACTCCAGCCAAGCTCTCCATCCTTGTTCCAACTTCCAGCACTTGTATCTCTTTATTCGATGAGAAAGAATTCACAATAACACTGAAAACCTTACGGAAGAGGTCAATATAATGTTTCTGAATTGGATCAAATCTATCAAATGTCTCAGGCATCCAGAAAGATCCATTGCTGAGCAACAGCTCACGCGGATCGACCGTACCTTTAAGCAAATTGATGTATAGTGAGTTATTATGCTTGACAAATGAGACCAGCTCAGCCACTTGCTTCGACAACTCCGGAGAAAATTCAAATCCATTTTTCCAGGAAAAGGTGGATATCACTTCACCTAAAGGACGCTGGTTCACATAGATGCCAGCCTTATTTCTTCTCAATACTCCTTCTTCTTCTAATGCATTCAACCAATTGAGAATTAGCGTTCGATAATGGGACTGTATTTCAAATCTCTCCATTAGCTCATCGATAGAATACTGTTCCCCTTTCTGCAAGAAAATACCCATATCATGCAAAATCTGGCATATCAGCATAAAGCTCAAATGTTCAATAGACTCTGCAAGGGTTGAAACTGCCTTAACATCAATAGAATTCAGATTCTGCTCAACCTGTAGCTGGCCAACCTTCCCAACCGATTCCCAACGCGACTCGCTTACGGCTGGGTCAACTTGTCTAAGCTCAAATAGGCTCGATTCTTTTTCATAATCCGGAACTATATAACCCACCAACCGCTTCTCCTCACCAGGTTTACCTTCCACTATAACCACGGCATCTTTTACTCCCTGTATCTGTTTCAATGTTGCCTCTATCTCACCTAACTCAATCCTATATCCCATGATCTTGACCTGATTGTCCT
>JAGGTG010000093.1 GCA_021163905.1 Candidatus Aerophobota bacterium | reverse complement strand
AAAATAGGGAATAGAAAGAAGAATAAAAATAAAGCAATAACTATGTAAATAATACTATTTGTAAATATACTCCAATTTATTCTTGATCTGGGATATTCCATTTTCTACTCCTTTACCATAAATTTAATGTAGCCTTGACTAATAGCAATAATGATGACAAGCATAACTAAAGACAAAGCCGCTGTATATCCCATATCGTAATGTCTAAATCCATTTCTATAAACATAAAGACTAAGTGTCTCGGTAGATGTCTTTGGTCCCCCATAAGTCATAACATAAATTATGTCAAAAATTCGGTAAGCATCGATAGTTCGGAAAAGAAGAGCAATAAGTATTGCTGGCTTTAAAAGAGGAATAGTTATAAACTTAAAGGTTTGCCATGCAGAGGCGCCATCTATCTTGGCTGCCTCAAATGGTTCATCGGGTAAGCTCTGCAAGCCAGCTAATAACACTAAAATCATAAAGGGAGTCCACTGCCAGACATCCACCAGCATAATTGCTCCAAGAGCAGTATTAACATCCCCCAACCAAGATTGAGGAGGTAGATGAATAAGGGAGAAAAAATAGTTAAGTATACCCACCTCATCATTAAGAATAAATCTCCAAATAAGTCCTACTACAACAGGAGCAAGCATCATAGGAAGAAGAAATAAAGATCTTATAAGATTTCTACCTTTAATCTCACGGCTAAGAATAAGAGCTAAAAACAAACCAAGAAAGAACTCTATAAGGACAACAAAGACTAAAAAACGGAAAGTAACACTCATAGCAGACCAGAAAAACTCATCTTGAAAAAGACGGACAAAATGAGATAAACCTACAAATGATTTGGGAATATAGGACAGAGATGCTTTCCATCTATGAACACTTAGGTAGATCATAAAACCAAAAGGATACAGGGTTAGAACTCCCAGGATAATGGTAGCTGGCAAAATTAAAAGATAAGCTAACGGTTTTTCTTCCTTCCGGCAAATCATCTTCTCCCCCTTTTTGTAAATTCAGAGGGAAGGCTATAAAAAGCCTTCCCTCTGCTCCAAAACTAATATTTAGGTTTAGGTCCTGTTTCCTCTGGATGATATCCCACTCTCTGCATTTCCTCATAAACTTTAGCTGCAATTTTATTCAATCCCTTTTCTGGATCAATCTTTCCTAAGAGAATATCATTAAATCCAGTAGCAATGGTATGTTGAACCTCCATCCAGTTAAGTATTCTGGGTCTACCGTGAGAATTTTCTAAAGCCTTTAAAAGAACTGGCGTCCAGGGTTGAACTTCTGTAACCTTTGGATTAGTCAAAACAGATCTCCTGGCTGAGGACCCACCACCCAAGGCAAATTTCAGCGCGTTTTCCTTACTCTGTATAAACTCTATGAATTTCCAGGCTGCCACCTTGTGTCTGGAATCTGCAGCTATACCTACAGCCCATCCTCCCAGAGACTGAATTCTGCAAAGAGGTGTTCCAGGAGATAAATCATAACCAATCTTGCCAACTACCTTTGATGTCTCCGGGTCTTGCAAACCGGGGAGAAAAGCATGCCACTGAAGCATATAGGCAATTTTCCCCTGTTGCATAGCTGTTTGAACCTCATCATATCCCCAGTTCAAAATCCCCTCGGGCATATAGGGAAGCAAGCTTTTTAAAGTTTTAATAGCTGCCACGCCTGATTCGGTGTTAAAGATGGGATACTTGTTATCATCAAAGTAATCCCCTCCATAACTCCACAGGAAAGGATGAAAACTACACATCATAGGATCATCTACCTTAAGTGGAATAGCCAATCCATAAATATCCCCAGAGGTTAGCTTTTCCGAAGCTACTCTCAACTCTCGCCAGGTAGCAGGAGGATTTATTCCAGCATTTTCGTATAGGTCTTTCCTAAAAACTCCTATGTAGATATCAAACTTATTGGGAATAGCGTAAAGACCTCCTTCCCAATCACCGTAAGTTAAGAGGACAGGCTTAATCCAGTCATCCATATCAAAGGCAGGATCATATACTTCAGGATCATTAATAAAATCATATAAATTTGCTACATGACCTCCACTGGCGTATTCTGCCAACCACTGGTAAGGATATTCAATCACATCGTATGCTCCTGTATGAGCAATGAACTCTGACATTTGTCTCTCATGCATAGTAGCATAAGTCTCTTCAACAATACTAACTTTAGCTCCATACTTAGCTTCAAATGCTGGAATCATCTTTTTAATAGCTTCAGTAGTAGGAGAGGTATGGAAGGAACCAACAAGCTTTACTCCTTTAATAGACACCTCAGCACCACAGAGACTGCTCATTATTATTAACGAAAAAATTGTGGAAATTACAATCCCTACTTTTACTTTGCTCATCATCAAACCTCCTTTATTTTTTACTCACCTTACATTTAGAAAATAAAATCTAATTTTCACCTCCTTTCTTTTGTTTTTTAATAACTATCCAGCCACCAAAGCACGAGGACGCCAAGACTATACAATAACTTCCTTAATATCATTAGTGGTTTAAAATTTATATCACTCCTTTGTGTCTTGGTGAGTTAATGGCTGAACTATTTACAAGGTATCTTCTCTTTTATCCATTCTAAGTCAAGCTCTACTAATTTTGCCCGTTTAGGAACTCCTTTTGATGTCCAGCCCATCATCTCGTAGTATAAGGAGCGAGCCTTATTAAACTCATCTTTATCAAGCTTCTGCCCCTTTCTTGGGCCAGATTGGATAGGCTGAAACATCCTGTCGGGAAGTATATCATCCTCAAAAGTAAACCCCTCTCTCAGGTTAAACACCCTGAACATATTTAATCTCTTCTCTCCTAATTTCATAAGTTCCCATAAAGAAGTTTCAAATCCTGTAATAGCTCTTATTGCCTCTACAAGGTTATGTATTTTCATATACCGTACAGGGGCAAGGGCAAAAATACATCCGCAGATAACCTCCAGAGAAGACCAGAAAAGTTGCAGGTTATATAGCATCCTCACCTTCTTATCTGACAGACTCTCTGCCGGAAGTCTCTCGTAAATTCCAACAGGTCCTGCCTCATCTATAAATTTCTGGGGAGCAGAAAAATTAAAATCTGAATCATGTTCAATTACAGCAAAATCGGGACCAATAGGCGATACAGCATAACCCAATCCAAGAGAAGCCTTTGCTCTTGGATCATGCATGGCAAGCTCTTTCTTTTTACTCTGTATAGCAAATTTCTCAGCTTCCCCGCCAAATACCTTAGCTGCCCTGTAGGAGCCATCAGCCAGAATATCGCCTATTCCACTTCTTTGAGCAACAAGCTCTATAACTTTAAGCAGAGCCTCTTTATTACCAAAGTTAAGCTTTAAGCCATTAGTATCTTTCTCGCTTATAATTCCCCTCTCAAAACATTCCATAGCAAAGCTGACAGTTGCCCCCAGAGAAGTGGGATCCAAGGAATAGCTGTTACACATCTCATATGCCTTAAGTATGGCAGGCGTGTCAGTAATACCACAATTTGGGCCAAGGGCTACTGCTCCATCAAATTCCGGAGACCCATATATTCCCTCAAGCTCAACTCCATTTTTTTTCACAGGTTTTATAATTTGCTTGCAATTTGTGGGACAGAAAAAACAGCCCTGATTTTTTTGAATAAATTTCCTGTAACCCTCAGTACCAGGCATATCTTCCCATTTTTCAACAACTCCGGTAAGAAAATTGCGAGTTACAAGCTGACCATCCTCCTGAACCATAGAAACAGCTCCAGCTGACCCGTAATCATACTGCATCTTTGGAACAGAATCCTCAATAAAATGTTTTCTGTAATCATCAGAAATTTTCTCTAAAGTATCTGCATCACTTATCCTTATCTTTCCTTCTCCTGTAACTGCTATTGCCTTAAGTTTCTTTGAACCCATAACTGCTCCCAGCCCCATTCTAAAGTTGGGATAGATAAGATCATTCACAATGCTTGCGTATCTTGTAAGATTCTCTCCTGCAGGACCTATAAGGGCAATTCTGGCATCAGGAGAAGTCTCTTTTTTTATTATTCTGTATGCCTCACCTGTGGTTTTTCCCCAAATATGAGAGGCATCTCTTACCTGAACTTTCCCATTATTAATCCAGATATACACTGGATGATCTGATTTCCCCTTAACAATTAAGGCATCAAAACCTGCTTTTTTCAATTCCACCCCCCAGAATCCTTCGGCCTGTGACTCTCCTATCCCCTCTGTCAGTGGTGATTTGGCCATAACAGAGTGCCTGGCAAGACCAGGAACTGGTGCACCGGTAAGTATACTTGTTGCAAATATAAGTAAATTATCAGGACCAAAGACATCTGTTTTTGGGGGTAGCTCTTTTAACAGATAATAGGCTCCCAGGCATCCTCCACCCCAATAAGTGCGATAAAAAAGCTCATCAGGTTCCTCTATCCAGATCTTTCCACTGGATAAATCAACTCTTAAAATTTTCCCTGTATAACCATGAAACATCTTTTTATCTCCTAAATTTTTCTTTAGTACCTTCCATACTCTTTTCCAACCTCGTATAATGCAATAATATTTTCAGGTGGAACACCTGGTTGAATGTTATGAGGTTGGGTAAACACAAATCCTCCTCCTTCCTTAAAGACTTTAGTAGAACGAATTGCATATTCTCTAACTTCCTTAGGCGATTTAACAGCCAGAACATGTTGAGGATCAACTGCCCCACCCCAGAAAGTGATATATTTACCAAATTCCCTCTTTAACTTCTCAGGCTCCATATTAGCTGCTCCCACCTGAACAGGATTTAGTATATTGACACCAGCATCTATCAAGTCAGGAATATACTGGTACACAGAACCACAGGAGTGAAGTATTATATAGTAATTACTCACCTTTCTAACATAATCATAAAAATCTCTTATATATGGAATAACCATCTCTTTAACTGTACTGGTGGAGTACATTCCACCTTTTTCTGTACCCAGATCGCTGTACATAATTATCGCATCTATATTATCACCTGCTACTTCCCTTAAAATATCAACTCTCTTTTTCCATACTTCGTTTAACTTCTCCATTAATGCATGAACAAGAGGCTTATTTGCAACTATAGCCATATAAAAATTAACATTTCCCATCATTGGTCCTGCTATATCGGTCCAGCCACCAACTATATCTGCTACAATAAACTTATCCGTTTTTTCCCTTAACTCCTTTGCCACTTTCCCATACCAGTTTTTTTCCTCCTCGTCCATTATTGGAATATCGTATCTCTCAATATCTTTTACCGTAGTAGCATTTTCAAGTGGCGATTTTATACAGTCAAAATAAAATCCTCCTGGAGGCAATCTGTAAACATAACCTCCGTTCTCCCAGATATAGGAACCATCATCCATTTTTCTGGGATTAAAATCCTTAAAAACCTTAACAGGAGTACCATCGTGAGGAGTAGTCCAATCTTTCCAACCTCCATCTCTCCTAACTCCCATAAAGTCTCTTAATGGGTAAAGCGGAATTACATCTAAATTATACAAATCAACAATTTCATCATCTACATAAACAAACAACTGACTGGTATCAGCTATTCTTATATCCTTTTTAATGTTGAGCTTTTTCAATAACTTATCATATGCCTCCGCTAATATAGTGGATACAGCAGTTCCCCCAAGATCAACTGGAACTCTATCCAGATTTTTCCTCTCTATTGCAGCTATTACTCTCTCACGTGATGTCATCATTCTTTAACACCTCTTTTATTAAAATAATGGGCCTTTTATTTTTCTTCATTTCTCACCTCCCTTCTCACGGCCCATTTTTAGTCCTATACCGCAAACTTCATTTAACTATTTCCCATACAGGAGTTTGTCGTTTTTTCCCATCCTCTCCCAGGATTATTGGTTTAATACCTGCTATTTCAGCAAGATAAGTGAGAGCTTCCACCTTATCTCCTTCAACTGCCAGGACATGATTACAGGGAAAAACATTTATAAATTCCTCGTAATCACAGAAAAATCTTGCATGAACATGGGGCCATGTGGGATCCGTCTCGGAGTTTATCCTCTTTCTTTCCTTCTCCGGTAAATCTACCACCTCCCCCCTTACAATAACAAGATAGGGCTCATCATCCCACAGCCCTAACCTGGCGAAGGTAAGCTCTCCTGGAGCAGCATCAAAGGAAACACTTGCACCTCCTGCTTTAAAGTAAAGCTCCAGTGCAGGGTAGAAGGTAATATGTTTAAAGTTATCCTCTGGATTGAAGCTACGCTCAGCGTAAAAACTTGCATGGTTTCCTGAGTTGCAGAGATCCCATATGTTAAGATCCGGATGATAAAGTCTTACATCCATAAACAGAGTAGGGAGTCCACCCGAGATGTATTTTAAAAGTTGCATGGTAATAGCAGCGTAAGCATCAGCTTCTGTAGCACAAACAGTTGGCTCCTTTGGTCCATTCCAGTCATAGGGGTCATTGAGAATCATCTCCGCAACATCGGCCAGACAAACATACTCTGTAAGTTCCCTTTGACTTTTTATCCCGCAAAAATCAAAACCCTTTTCCTCATTGACCATTTTAACTGCAAGATAAAGTCTTAGTTGGTTTTTTAAACTATCAGGGGTTAACATCTTTCCATCGTATTTTATCCTCTCCTTTAAAAGATCACTCAACCATTTAAATCCTCTCTCAACCTCCTTTTCATCAATTTGCTTCATTACCTCTTTTAAAAGAAGCTGATCTATCTGTCTTACAGTTACCCCCAGTGTTTTTATGGTTGGGACAAGATGGAAGTATCCTGTTTCCATTCCCATAGAATGGCCACCGTAGCATCCATAAACCTCATTTTTTATGGTAGTTAGAGCCTGAGATGCCCTTATCCAGTTAAAAACCTTCTTTTGTGTTGACTTATCATCCATATCTCCTATAATTCTGTGAGTTCTAAATCCAGCCTGCCTTAGAGCTCCATCGGTAGCCAAAAGACCGACATTACCTGGATATTTCCCGTTATTATTGGACAGAGATAAAATTGGAATATCTTTTCCCACACTATTCAAAAATGGCCAGACAAGAAAAGGAAAGTTCCAGACATTGTAACACATAATTATCTGTTTACAATTTGCACGGGAAAGCTCCTCCCCTACTTTTTGGGCACTTCTAACACCTGTAATTATCTCTGATCCTATAATTATTTCTGGTTTTGATTTATCTACATTTACAACATTTTCCTCTATAAGCTTTGCCCAATCTCTCACCACCCTCATATTAAGCTCGTTGTTCTTTGTATACACATTCTCTCGCTCATCGTTGAGCATCACTATCCCTACCGGTGTTGTGCGCAATTGTTCCTCCTTTCTGGTTTTTATTACTTATTTTTGATCTTTATTTTCTCTCCACAGGATTCTCTTATAATCAGTTTCGGTTTTAAAATTATCTCCTCATGCTTGGTTTTTCTTCCTCTGGTATCCATCTTTTGTAAAAGAACCTGGGAGGCTATAGTTCCAATTGAATAACTTGGTTGTCTCACCGTGGTTAAAGGAGGATCAACAAGGGGAGCCCATACAGGATCATCAAAACCTATTATTGCCACTTCTTGAGGAATTTTAACTTCATTTTCTTTCAGGGCTAAAAGAGCACCTGTCGTCATAGTTTCATTGGCAACAAAAACAGCATCAGGTGGTTTTTTCATTTTTAACAATTCCACCATGGCTTCTTTTCCATTTTCCATTCTAAAATTACCATATTTAATCAGCTGGGGATCAATTTTTATATCACTTTCCCTAAGTGCTTTTTTGTAGCCGGCAAATCTTTCTTCACTTGTTCTTATCTCTTTAACTCCATTAATTGCACCAATTCTCCTATAGCCCAGGTTAATAAGATGCTTCACCGCTTCATAGGATGCCCATTCATTATCCACCAGAATCTGCGTTGTATCTATCTCATCAATCTTGCGGTCAACAAGAACAACTGGTATTCCACTTCTCATTATTTTTTTAATATAAGCTATATTTTTGCTCGTTGGAGAAATGATTATCCCATCTACCCTCCTTTTGTAAAGCTCCTCCAGGTATTCCCTCTCCTTCTGGGGATCCTCATCGCTGTTACATAAAGTCACATGGTACCCACTTTGGTTCGCCACATCTTCTATTCCTCTTACAACTGATGTGAAAAAAAAGGTAGTTACATCAGAAATTATAACCCCTATACTATAGGTTTTCTTAGTTTTTAAACTCCGGGCAAGAATATCTGAGTAGTAACCTATTTGCTTGGCTGCTTTTAAAACCTTTTCCTTATTTTCCTCACTTACATAACCGTAATTGCCAAGAACTCTACTTGCCACGGCAACGGAAACACCAGCCTTTTGTGCCACATCTTTAAGTGTCTTACGCATTATTTTTATCTATCCATGTGCTTAATATGTGCTAATATATGTTATCGTTATATTATAG
>JAGGTG010000080.1 GCA_021163905.1 Candidatus Aerophobota bacterium | reverse complement strand
TGTTTAAAGTAACGTTGAACGTAGAACCCCGAACATAGAACGCATTTACACATCAACTGAAAAACTGACCAACCGAACAACCGGCAAAATCAATTATGGAAAACACACTCGGCGGGCAGCAAAGGATGATAGGATTTTTTCAAGACCGGGGTCTTTCTGGAGTTGGGACAGTTTCTGGGGAGCTATGTGGGCTCCCTGGGTATCCCACGGAAGACGGCCTCGCCATAGTTTAGTATCACCTCTAACTTCTCTGCAGCTCGGCCTCCGCTTTTTGGCTGTGCTATACTTTGGTGAAGAGCTAACTCATCTTCTCGCCAAAAAGAGGCTTCCTTAGGGATACCCAGAGAGCCCTTTAGAGGAATATTTGTGGAAAAAACTGTCCCAATTTGAGAGTCTTTTGCTTGTCAGGTGGTAACAATTTTCTATAATAAGTTTAAAGCTGAGGGGGAAGAATTTATGAAAACTGTTACAAATATAAAATTCACCTACCAGGATTATCTTCTTTTACCTGAAGACAAACGTTATGAGATAATTGAGGGAGAGTTGATTATGGTACCTTCTCCTGGATTTACTCACCAGAGTATATCAGGAAATCTTGGATTTTTGTTAAGACGATTCATAAGAGAGAAAAAATTAGGTATCATCCTTAATGCTCCCATGGATGTTGTCCTTTCTGAGGAAAATGTGGTACAGCCAGATATACTGTTTATATCTAAGGAAAGAGCAAGCATCATTACTGAGAAAAATATCCAGGGAGCTCCAGATCTGGTAATAGAGATTCTATCTCCCAATACTAAAAAGAAAGATAGTATCCTGAAGAGAAAACTCTACGCCAAATTTGGAGTAAAGGAGTTCTGGCTGGTGGACCCAGAAAAAAAGGAAATCGAAGTTCTTACCTTTAAAAAAGAGGGCTTTGAGCGAACAGGTCTTTATCATCAAGATGAGGTCCTTATTTCACCTCTTCTTCCTGGATTAAAAATACCTCTCAGGGAAGTATTTTAATTATAATTACGATAAAGCTCATCAATGTCAGGGACTTTCCCACTTGATAATCTGTACAAAACCTCCCCTGCTCTTCTAACCAAAAGAATTCCTTCTTTTTCCCTTCCAGCGTAATCCTCAATATTAATCTCATCAGGATTCATATAATCTAAGTTAATCTTTTTACATCTTTCCTCAGGTATTCCGGTAGCCAGGACTACGTTTATACGGGGGGTTTCCTTTCCATCTTTATAAGTACCTATTCCCTTAACATGGGTGGAGTGAGCAAGGATTGCTCCGGGAATGTTCTTAAACTTATCCATTTGCTTTAAAAAGTAATCCCTTGTATGGTAGCCCACTCTTTCAATGTATCTTCCATGGGTATAGGACACTTCTTTTATATGGGGAGCGTAAATTATAAGTGTACCCTTATCTTCCACAACTGGTTCTAATTTATACATGCATTTTCCTGCAGTCCAGATATCCTCATACATTTCTGGAGCGCAGGATAGGACCGTATGAAAAGCTCTATCAACGTATTTAATATTAACCCGGGAGGAAAGATCACAGGCTTTAGACCAGGCTTCCTCATCTCCTGCCCAGAACCCACATACATTTTTCCCCTCAACAACAAAGCAAAATAAATTTATGGGAAGATCAATCATAGATGTTGCATAGTTAATTACTTCTCTTACCGGGGTATTTTTCACTCCGTTTATCTTGGGATTTGTTATCAGGGCTCCCAGCCAGTGAAACCTATGTATGATTTGAGGACCGGCAATTCCAGGGAAAAGATACTTATACCCTCCGGAAAATCCCACCACTTCATGGGGGAATACAGGTCCCACTATAAGAATTTCATCGTATTCGAATATTTTACTGTTTATCTCAACAGGTATTTCCTCATCCATCAGCTGATTGGAAATTTCTCTCATCTTCTCCCGTGAAATTACCCCGATGTACTTTAGCTCATCCTTTTTATCCCAGTGATGATTGAAAATATTAACACTGCTATACTTTGTTTCTCTCTCCCTGGGAGTTATTCCCAGATGTCTATTTATCTTCTCATCATCCATAGCAGGATGGGTGCCAAGGGCAATCATAAAATCTAATTTTTTTGTGGTTTCCAAAAGGCTGTCACAGATTACCTTGAAAAATAAATCTACAGGTCCTGTTCTGGTTGTATCAGGGATTATAGTTAAGATTTTCTTTCCTTTAAAAAAATTTTTCTTCTCAAGTGCCCTCTGGCAAAGATCTTTGAGCTCTTCATTATTCAAAAATTTATCTTTTGCACCTTTTCCTGTTATAATCATTTTGAATCTCCTTTCACGCTTGCCAGCTTGTGTGAAAAATCCCCTCTCTATCCACTCTCTGGTATGTATGAGCACCAAAATAATCCCTCTGGGCCTGGATTAAATTAGCAGGAAGAGTATCCATTCTGTAGGCATCATAGTAATTTAAAGAAGCACTCATTGCCGGTGTAGGAACCTCCCACGTTTTAGCCTCAATCAGTACCTTACGAAGATCAACCGATCTCCTGAAAATAGTTTCTCGAAGCTCGTCTGATAAAAGAAGATTTGATAGGCCGGGATTTTTCCTGTAGATATTTTTAATAATATCAAGAAGTTTTGCCCGGATTATACAGCCCCCCTTCCAGATTCTGGCAACCTCACTTAAATCAACCCCATAGTTAAAATTATCCGAAGCTGCGGCTAAAAGGTGCATTCCCTGTATATAGGATAATATCATACAGATGTAACAGGCATTTTTTAAGTTGGATAAAAATTTTTCTTTATCTACTTTCCAATTTTTTTTCTCCCTTTTAAATCTTTCGGCAAGAGTTGCTCTTTCAGACTTAAAACTACTTATAATTCTTGCATCTACTGCCGCAGTAATGGTGGGAATAGGTATTCCAAGATCAAGAGCTGATTGAGACGTCCATTTTCCTGTTCCCTTCTGCTCTGCTTTATCCAGAATAACCTCAACAAGAGGTTTATCCGTTAAATCATCTTTTTTAGTAAAAATATCAGAGGTTATTTCCATTAAATAAGAGCCAAGCTCAGTTGAATTCCACTGATTGAAAATTTGCTGAATCTCATCAATACTCATTTTTAAACCAAGTTTCATTAAATGATAACACTCAGCAATAATTTGCATCAGCCCATACTCAATTCCATTATGGACCATTTTTACATAATGACCCGCAGAACTTGGACCAAGATAAGTGCAGCAGGGGCCATCTTCCGTTTGAGCAGCACAACTTATAAAGATATCCTCTACCTGTTGATAGGCTCTTTTATCTCCCCCTGGCATTATGCAAGGACCATACAGTGCCCCGTACTCCCCACCAGAGATACCTGTTCCAAGATAAAGCAAACCTCTATTTTCCACTATTTTATAGCGACGTTCAGTATCTTTGAAATAAGAGTTTCCCCCATCAATTATTATATCTCCCTCATCAAGAAGGGGAATGATTTTTTCAATAAAAATATCAACTGCCTCTCCTGCCTTAACCATAAGTAAAATTTTACGAGGTCTAACTAAAGATTTAACAAAATCGGAAATAGAATAAGTGGCAACAATATTTTTATTCTTTGCTCTTTTTTGAATAAACTCCTTTGTTCTTGATCCTGTCCTGTTATAAACAGCCACAGAAAATCCTCTGCTTTCAATATTTAAAGCAAGATTCTGTCCCATAACAGCCATTCCTATTATTCCTATATCTGATTTTTGCATTTTTCCCTCCCTAACCCCCGGAAAAGTATCCTTCAAGACGCCGGTAAAGGTCAATATGTTTTTTGTAGACTCTTGCATATAATTTAACTTCCTCTTCATCAGGGGTTATCACTTCTTTTATCTTCGGCTCAAAACCTTCTAAGCTATTTAACCTTCCCTGGGCAAACATTGCTATAATAGCTGCACCAAGACTTGCAGCTTCTACTTCCTGGAGAACCTTTATAACATTTTTAAAAAGATTTGCCTGTATTTGAAGCCAGAGTCTGCTCTTTGTGTAACCTCCACTTGCCCTTATCTCAACTTTTTCCGGTAAGCTGGGCTTTAGAAGTTCCATCACTGCTCTCATCCTACACATAACCCCTTCCATAATACTGCGAATTATCTCCTTCTTCCCATGATGGAGACCTAAACCTACAAAGCAAGCCCTCATTCTGGGATTCCAGTTAGGAGATCTTTCTCCGGCGAGAAAGGGGAGAAATATTAAATCTTTTGCTCCTGGAGAAACCTCTCCTGCCCATTTATCAAATAACTCATAGATATCCATCCCTTCTTTTTTTGCCTTTTCAGCCTCCTCCCTGCATAATCTGTCTCTAAACCAGCGCAGAGTTATCCCTCCATTATGAATAGCTCCACCACTCACCCACCAGTTTTTGTAAAAATGATAGCACCATATACTCTCTTTCTCGTTAAGAAAAGGCTTATGAGTGGCTATTCTCAACGCCCCACTTGTCCCAACAGTAGAGGAAAGATGTCCCTTCTTAAGTCCTCCACTTGCAAGGTGACACAGCATTCCATCTCCTGCCCCGGGATAAACAGGTACTCCCCTTAAATTATTTAATCCAGATACAGATTTTATAGTAAGCTTTTCAGTTACCTGTACCACCCGGGGGAAATTTTTTTCAGATAAGGAGAGAAAATTTAAAATCTCCTCATCCCAGGATAACTTATGGATATTTAAAAGCCCTGAGCCAGAAGCAATGCAGCTATCCTCTACAAGATCTCCTGTTAACTTTTGCAGGATAAAACTTTTAATAGAGAGGAATTTTTTTATTTTTTTAAAAATGTCAGGTTTTTCCTCTTTTAGCCACAGGATCTGGACCGCTGGGTACATAGGGTGAGGAGGACATCCGGTCTTTTTATAAAATGTGGGTAGTTCTTCTTTTATCCTTTTTATCTTATTCTTTCCCTGATTGTCGGTAAAAGGATAAAGAGGGGTGAGAGGATTTCCCTTTTCATCCACTCCCATAATGGAGTGAAGCATAGAGGAAAAACCTATCCCCGTAATTTTTTTGTAGGGTTGAGATACATCTTTTAAGCAAGATATAAGATTGGAGTAAATCTCATGAGGATTTTGTTCTGCCTGATCTTCCCTGGATGAAATAGTGGTATGCTCCTGGTAAGATGAGGAAAGTTGTTCCAGTTTTGAATTAAAGGCAATTGCTCGAACTCCTCCTGTTCCTATATCAACACCTATAAAAACTTCCCCTTCCAATTTCACACTCCTGAAAAGGCGTTAAATCCTCCGTCTATTGGAATAACTGCTCCGGTTACAAATCTGGATGCATCTGATGCAAGATAAATGCAGATACCAATGAGATCATCCGGTTGTCCAAACTCACCCATAGGAGTATGGGCTATTATGGATTTCCCTCTGGGGGTGAGATTATTCTTTTCATCTAACAAAAGATAACGATTTTGCCTTGTAAGAAAAAATCCTGGAGCAATGGCATTTACCCTTAATTTCCTATTATACTCGGTGGCAAAATGAACAGCAAGCCACTGGGTAAAGTTACTTACAGCAGCCTTAGCAGCCGAGTATCCACATATCCTGGTTAAAGGACGAAAAGCACTCATAGAGGAGATATTTATTATGGAACCTCCTTCCCTGTTTTTTACCATGGTTTTTCCAAATATCTGGCAGGGAAGAATTGCTCCTCCAAAAAGGTTAAGTCCAACAACTTTTTCCAGAGCAGATAAAGAAAGATCAAAAAAACTTAAGCTTTCCGATGTAGTTGCCTCCTTGATATTTCCACCTGCTGCATTTAAAAGAATATCAATCCTGCCAAAATCACTCAGCACCTCATCATGACAGACCTTTATTTTCTCTCTATCCATAACATCTATATAATAGCCCTTTGCCTTGATACCTTCTTTTTTAAGATCTGATATAACTTTTTCTGTGCTAACAATATCACAGATAGCTATCTCGGCTCCGGCTTTGCCCATCCCCTTAGCTATAGCAGAACCAAGAATACCAGCTCCTCCTGTAACTATCACCTTCTTACCTTCAAGATTAAATATATTCAGGATTTCTCTCAATTTTTCCTCCTTAATTCGTTTATCTGGTTATTTACCTCACTTCAAAAACTCAAGCTAATAAATTAAGGTGTTTCTTAATATGAGAAGAGACGTTTTTGTAATGATCATCCTCATACTTGAAAAGAGCTTTGTAAATTTGATTTCTGAACAGGAAATTCCCTTTCTTATCCTTTGCAGTTAAAATTGAACCATAGGTTATGTGAATTAGCTGACGGGAATCTGGTTGATCCAAAAGGCCCTTGAGCTCATCATCGGGAAGTCTATCCACCTCAGGAATACGGGATAGATCTGTAGTTACATGATAGGAGGCTCTATCTTTCTCGAAATTGCCAAGGGCAAAGTGATGAATTTGTCTGTAAAGATAGGGATCCTTTTCAGCTATTACTCTAACAGCCTCCAGCCAGCTGGTTCCAGCAGTTTTAATATGGAAAAGATCTTGAGTTTTTTCTGCAAAAGTGGGATACACTGAGAATTTATCACTTCCAGAATGCAGGGAAAGCTTATAAGGTCCAAAATTTTTTGCAATGATTGCATGATAAGAGAGCTCTCCGGCAAATTCATCCACATTACCTATATAATCTATTCCCTTTTGCCAGTCTCCTATAAAACGAAGGGCAAGATTTTGAAAATTCACCCCCCTTCTGTGCAGTTCCTCTGTTATAAATATATGAGCCAGGGGAGAAGTTGCGAAAGATGTTTCATCTATTGAAATCTCAAAATCAAAGCCACCTTTTTTATAATCCTTGAGAAATCCGTAGCACTTTACCACATGTTGCAGAGCTTTAAAATATGTAATAACAATATCACGCAGGGATCTTGCATCAAAGTGAAATTTTTTTCCTCCTACGGTGTAGGTTTTATCCAGATACAATTTTTCCAGTTTATCCTTTTCTGAAATCCTGTTATAAATTTCATCCTTTTCTCTCTCACTCAACTGCTGTATGTCATCTTTAACAAAGTCAGACGGATCTATGGTAAACATCGTATATCCACAATCTACAGCTTTACTTAGATCCTCAATTTTTTTTACATGGTCGGCATCTGCTCCAAATTTCCCCTCATATCCAGTTTCAAAACAACCCCATATAGCCTCATCCAGAACCTGCTGCCATGTTCTTCCTGTCCTCGCATTTTCCCTTGCAGATTGTTGAGCCAGAACTGGAAAAATGTCCTTGTCTTTGAATGCCTGAATATGGGCAGGAGTTGCTATTCCTAATCTATCCCCAGTTCCAAAACTTTTCTTAAGACCTGCGGGAGAAGGATAAAGATAAGGAAATATCTCTTGAAGCAGGCTAAGATTGCGATGATTAAGATAGGCCATTTTAACAGATAGAGTTTTTTTATTTAATGTTAGTTTACCTAAAAACTCTCCCTCAAACTTTCCCGAAATATCAGAATTGCCAACTATAATAAGGTATTTACTCTTGTCATTTCTAACCATGAAGAAAAAACTGTTCTTTCCCTCTTTTAAAGAATCAGGGTAAACCCTATACTTATTTTTATACTTTTCAGAAAAGATCTGTAAAATAGACTCTTTACTCATCAATGTTTTCCTCCAATTTTTCCATAGATCGTAAAATCCTCTTCTTTGCCCTATCAATATGTAGCTCTAAGAGTTTTTTTGCCTTATCTATATCCTTTTCCTTGATGGCATCTACAATTGCTATATGTTCATCCAGAGCACTTTTAATATCCATATACATATGCTGACAGATTCTCACGAGATCGTAAATTTGGAAAAAAATATTCTGTAGCCAGTGATTTTCACATCTTTTAACTATTTTTAAATGAAATTCCTGATCGGTAAGATAAAATTCTTGAGGATCTATTCTATGCTTACCTTTATTTTTCATATTTATCCACATATCTCTCAATTCATCAAGCTCAGAGGATTTTATGTTGTTTATGGAAGAGCTAAATGCGTAACTTTCCAGAAGTTTTCTTAAATCGTATATTTCCTCAATATCCCTTTTTGATAGTTTAACAACGTAATAACCACGTCTTGACTCAATTTTAACAAGGCCATCTTTGGATAGCTTCTTAAGAGCATCCCGTATCGGAGTTTCACTTATATCAAATTCAGTGGCAATTTTTCCTATATCTATTTTCGCACCCGGCTTTAGCTGGAGATTAATTATTCTTTGCCTCAGTATATTATAAATTTGATCCATCAAGCCTTCTTTTATCAGTTGGGTCATCTGTTCACTCCTGGTATTAATATTAAAAACATTTTATCAAAAATCTTTAATTTGTAAATAGT
Source organism: Candidatus Aerophobota bacterium (assembly GCA_021163905.1). GTDB lineage: Bacteria > Aerophobota > Aerophobia > Aerophobales > B3-G15 > JAGGTG01. The sequence continues at coordinate 168 of JAGGTG010000080.1, read as the reverse complement.
AAATTTTCCAGTTTCGGGAAAATTTCAGGGCTGCCCGGTAAAACGTCTGTCTCGTCTGTCTCGTCTATCTCGTCTATTGCGTCTATTTCGTCCTTCTCGTCTGTCTCGTCTGTTTCGTCTATTTCGTCTGTCTGGTGTGTTTGGTTACTTTGGTTTGTTTGGTTGATT
>JAGGTG010000173.1 GCA_021163905.1 Candidatus Aerophobota bacterium | reverse complement strand
ATTTAATATTAGATATCAGGCTTGATTCATGTTAACTCCCCGTGAGAGAATAATGTGTGTGTTGCAAAGGAAAATCCCCGATCGTATTCCATTTGGAGCTTATTCTTTCCTGCTTCCCCGTGGAAGTGTAGAACGTAAATTAAGAGAAAAAGGATGTGGGATTGTTCACTTTGAGAAAGTTTATGCTACTGAGATAAAAAATGTAGAAATCTGTGTCAAGGAAAAATGGGAAGATAATGAAAAAATCACAATCCGCATATACCGAACCCCTTTAGGAGACCTTTACGAAAAGATAAAAATAGATCCTGGTTATCACAGTCAGTGGATAAAGGAATTTATGATAAAAAAACTCTCTGATTACCGTATAGCAAAATACATTGTAGAAAATACAGTTTATCATAAAAATTATGATTTTTTTGTAGAGGTAGAGAAAAATATAGGTGAGGATGGTATCTTAATAGCCAATATGGATAGAACTCCTCTGCAGAAAACATTGATAGAGTTAACAGGAACCGAGAGATTATGCATAGATCTATATGAAAGACCGGACATAGTGGAGGATTTTTTTAATTCTCTGCAGAAAAAACAAGATGAGATATACAAAATAGCGGCTGACTCACCAGCCAGGATTGTCCATAACTGGGATAACCTTACCGAAGATATAACCGAGCCAAGATGGTTTCAGAAATACTGTCTTCCTCTTTATAACAGATATGCACGTATGCTTCATGAAAAAGACAAGATATATGTAGTGCATATGGATGGGAAACTGAACCATCTAAAAGAATTAATTAAAAAAACAGAAATTGATGTTATTGAGTCATTTACCCTGCCATCTGCAGGGGGTAATCTTCCAATAGAGAAGGCAAAAGGTATATGGAAAGATAAGAGTATAATAGCAAATTTACCTGCCTTTCTTTGCTATAAAGATGAGAATTTCATAAGAAAATTTATTCAGGATCTTCTTGTGAAAGTTCCTAAAGAACGGTTTATGATTGATGTTAGTGAGGACTTACCTCAAGAGTTCTGGAGGAAAACCTTACTTATTGTGGCAGATGCTATGCAGATGTATGGATAAGGGTGTTGTGTAAAAAGAGCCTCAAATACCTAAAATTGAGGTAAGAAAGAATTTTTTGAGGAGAAGCTGTGCCTAAAGAACTTATGACTCCGAGGGAGCGCTGGCTTGCTGTTCTTAACCATCAAAAGCCTGATCGTGTTCCTATGGACTACTGGGCTACCCCAGAGGCTACAGGAAAGCTTATGAAATACCTAAAATGTGAGAATATGCAGTCGCTGTTTAATCGTCTTCACATTGACCCGGTCATTACAGTATGGCCAGGATATACCGGCCCTCCAGATAGATCAGGTTTCATTGAGCCTCCTTTGGGTAGCGGTGTAAAAGTTGATATATTTGGCTGTGGTTTTAAAGAGGTAAGTTATGGGACAGGGGCATATCAGGAATGTATTTATCATCCCTTAGCTAAATACAAAAGTGTAGAGGAGATAAAGAGAAATTATAAATGGCCAAGTCCTGACTGGTATGATTATTCTGCTGTTAAGGACCAAATTAAGGGGAAGGAAAAATACCCAATTCAATGCTACGGCTCAGAGCCTGGATGGAAGTACAAACATCTAAGGGGCGATGAGCAGGCCTTTATGGATTTTGTTCTTTACCCTGATGTTGCCCACTACTGCATTGATAAGATTTTTGATTTTTGTTATGAGGTAACAAGACGTATTTATGAAACAGTTCCAGGCAAAATAGATCTTACCTATGTAGCAGAGGATTTTGGATCCCAGGAGGATTTAATGTACTCACCCACTTTAATTCGTGAGTTTTTTATTCCCGGGATGAAACGTATGATAGATCTTGCCCATAGTGCAGGATCCTTTGTTTTTCACCACAGTGATGGTGCTATCAGAAAAATTATCCCTGATATGATTAAAGCCGGGATAGATATCTTAAATCCTGTTCAATGGAGATGTAGAGGGATGGATCGAGAGAGTCTTAAACGTGATTTTGGAGATAAGGTAGTTTTTCATGGAGCAATGGACAATCAATACACCTTGGCCTTTGGCTCTGTAGAAGAGGTGAGAAAGGAGGTAATAGATAACATACACATCTTAGGAAAAGATGGTGGGTATATTCTTGCTCCCTGTCATAACATTCAGGTGGTTAGTCCACCGGAGAATATTGTAGCTATGTATGAGACAGGATATGAGAATGGGTGGTACTAAGATAACAAGTTACTAATTTAAAATTATATTCAGGAGGTAAAAAATTGCCTAAAATAACTATTATTGGAGCGGGAAGCTTAGTTTTTACCAGACGACTTGTCTGGGATATTCTTTCCTTTCCAGAGCTTTCGGAGAGTAAAATCTGCCTTATGGATATTGACGAGGAGAGACTGGATCTTATAGCCAGACTTGCACAGAAAATGGTAAAAGATAAAGAATGGGGAGCGAAAATTGAAGCTACCTCGAACCGCCAGGAGGCACTGAGTGGTGCAGATTATGTAATTTGCACCATTGAAGTTGGGGGGCTTGATGCCTATCTTTCCGATATTCAAATACCTGATAAATATGGAATAAATCAAAATGTAGGTGATACAATAGGCCCTGGAGGTGTATTTAGAGCACTTCGCACTGTTCCTGTGCTTCTTGATATATGCAGGGATATGGAAAAGATATGTCCTGATGCTTATCTTTTAAACTATACAAATCCTATGGCTATAAACTGCTGGGCAATGAATAGGGTAAGTAAGATTAAGAAGGTGGGGCTTTGCCATAGTGTTCAGGGAACGGCAAGACAGCTTGCCTCTTATATGCAGATTCCCTATGAGGAGCTTTCCTACTGGGTAGCTGGAATAAACCATATGGCCTGGTTTCTTGAGCTTAAATGGAAGGAGAAAGATGCCTATCCTATTCTGCGGGAGGTTGCAAAAGATAAGGATCTCTGGAAAAGAGTTATTGGGGGATACAAGAAATTTAGTATGAGAGATACTGTTAGATTTAAAATTATGGAACACTTTGGTTATTTTGTTACAGAATCACCTTACCATATGTCTGAGTATGTTCCTTACTTTCGCAAAACTAAGAAGCAAATGGAAGAACTCGGGGTGTATTATAGATGGTGGCTTGATTTCAAAAAAGCACCTGATACACAGACTGATGAGATAAAAGAGCAAATAGCCGGCAGAAAAGAGATAAAAATGAAAAAAAGTGATGAATATGCACCGCAAATTATCTATTCCCTTTATACAGGGATTCCCTGCAGGATAAATGGAAATGTGGAAAATAAGGGGTTAATTACCAATCTTCCCCAGGGATCGTGTGTGGAGGTTCCCTGTCTTGTTGATAAGGAGGGAATTCATCCCTGCTTTGTAGGAGATCTTCCTCCCCAGTGTGCAGCTTTAAACAGGACAAACATAAATGTGCAGGAGCTTGCAGTTGAGGCTGCCCTAACCGGAAGAAAAGATGCAGCCCTTCAGGCAATAGCTCTTGATCCTTTAACTTCGAGTATTCTAACCCTTGATGAGATTAAAAAGATGGTGGATGAGATGTTTAAGGCGGAGAGAGAATATTTGCCACAGTTTTAAACTTTGAGACTATTTACTCTTTAGCCTTTTTCTTAAGGTAGATCATTAAAATGGAAATTGCTGCAGGGGTAACTCCTGATATACGGGAGGCCTGACCCAAAGAGGTTGGTCTTATTCGGGAAAGTTTTTCCTTGATCTCAGTTGAAAGACCAGGAACACTGTTGAAATCAAAATCAGGAGGAATAATCTTATCCTCCAGCTGTCTGAACTTTTCTACCTCAAGATTCTGTCTTTTGATATAGCCTTCATACTTTACTTCAATTTCTACCTGTCTTGCAACTTCCTCTTTTACCTTTTGATCAAAGGAAGGATAAATTAACTTTAAATCCTTATAGTGAACCTCTGGTCGCTTTAATATTTCTTTAAGGGAGGAAGGAGATTTGATTGGGGCAGTGGCAAGTTTTAACAGTTTTTCGTTAACCTCACCTGTTGGGAAGATCTTTATAGAATTTAGCCTCTTGATTTCTTTTTCAATAGCCTTTTTCTTTTCCTCTATTCTCTCATAGCGCTCTTTTGAGAGAAGACCGATTTTCCTGCCAATTTTTGCAAGTCTTAAATCGGCATTATCCTCTCTTAGAATAAGACGATACTCAACTCTTGAGGTAAACATCCTGTAAGGTTCATTTGTTCCCTTTGTTACAAGATCATCTATTAAAACTCCTATATAAGCCTGAGATCTATTAATTATGACAGGGGGCTTGCCTTTTACCTTTAGAGCAGCATTGATACCGGCTATAATTCCCTGAGCAGCTGCTTCTTCATATCCAGTGGTTCCATTGATCTGTCCGGCAAAAAATAGATTTTCCACTTTTTTTGTCTCAAGGGTAGGTTTTAGTTCAGTGGGATCTACATAATCATGCTCTATTCCGTATCCCGGCCTTATTATCCTTGCATTTTCTAAACCTTCAATACTGTGCAAAACCTCAAGTTGCACATCTAAGGGTAAACTGGTTGATAAACCATTGGGATAGTACTCATTTGTTTCTCTTCCCTCCGGTTCTAAAAAAATCTGGTGCCTCTCTTTCTGGGGAAACTTAACCACCTTATCCTCTACCGACGGACAGTACCTTACTCCGGTAGATTTAATAATACCCGTGTAAAGAGGGGAACGATCCAGATTTTTTCTTATTATTTTATGGGCTTTTTCACTGGTGTAGGTGATATAGCAGGGAAGTTGATCTTTGTTGACTTTTTCAGTAAAAAAAGAAAAAGGAGAAGGTTCTTCATCCCCGGGTTGAGGACGAAGTTTAGAAAAATCTATACTTTTTCCATCAATCCGGGGACAGGTGCCGGTTTTAAACCTGCCCATTCTAAATCCCAATTTTTTTATACTCTCCGATAAGGCTTGAGAGGGAAAATCATTTATCCTGCCTCCAGGAAAATGAATAAGACCGATATGTATAAGCCCGTTTAAAAATGTGCCCGGAGTTATAATTACACATTTTCCAAGATATACCTCGTCAAGATCAGTTTTAACACCTCTTACCTTACCTTTATCTACAAGAATTTCCTGTACCCTTGATTGCTTAAGATCAAGGTTAGGTTCATTTTCTACAACTTTTTTCATATACCAGCGGTAGTACTGTCGATCAACCTGAGCACGGCTGGATCTTACGGCAGGGCCTTTTTTGGTATTGAGAAGACGGTACTGAATTGCCGTGGCATCAACTGAAGTTGCCATTTGCCCACCCAGTGCATCAATTTCCTTAACCAGTTGTCCTTTTCCAACTCCACCTACCGCAGGATTGCAGGACATAAGGCCAATTGTATCAAGGTTCATTGTTATAAGAAGGGTGTAGCATCCCATCCTGGCAGAGGCAAGAGATGCCTCTATCCCGGCATGTCCACCTCCAACCACAATGACATCGTATTTTTCTGGATAAATCCACGACATGGTTTATTATACACCTCAGGCTTCATCTTCCATCTCATATGTAGAGTAAAAATAAGGGGTATATGCCTCAAATTCAGCCGCACAGGTATCAACTAATTTATAAACCGGTCTTATCTTCTTTTCCTTTCGCATTTTGCGGATAAAAATCTCATCTGTATCAAGAAGCCTGGCAAGCTGAGAGTCAGAAAAACCACACTGTTTTGCCTCCCGTAAAACTGAGGCGGGAATGTTTTTCACTCCCTTTCTGGTAAAATCCTTTATCTTTTTTTCTATTTCAATAATCTCCTTAATATTTTCTATAAACCAGGGATCTATCTTTGTTAGATCACTTACCTTGCTAACTGCCATTCCTTTTCTTAAAGCACATCCTATATAAAGCATCCTTTCTGCATTAGGAATTATCAACTTCTGGATTAAATCATTGCTGGATAAAGATGATACTCCAGGAGGATCAGCCAATCCATCAAGACCTATCTCCAGGGAGCGGAGACCCTTTTGAAGAGCCTCTTTAAAAGTTCGACCAATAGCCATAACCTCTCCCACGGATTTCATGGAAGTTGTGAGGGTAGGATCAGTTCCCGGAAATTTTTCAAAGGTAAAACGGGGTATCTTTACCACACAGTAATCAATAGTTGGTTCAAAACAGGCAGGTGTTTCCTTTGTAATATCGTTGGGAATTTCATCCAGGGTATAGCCTACAGCGAGTTTTGCTGCAATTTTAGCTATAGGAAAACCTGTAGCCTTGGAGGCAAGAGCTGAACTTCTTGATACTCTGGGATTCATCTCAATCACCACCATTCTTCCATCTTCAGGATTTACTGCAAACTGGATATTTGAGCCTCCTGTCTCCACTCCTACTTCTCTTATGATTTTTATAGCTGCATCCCTCATCTTTTGATATTCCCTGTCCGTTAGAGTTTGAGCTGGAGCAACGGTAATACTGTCTCCAGTGTGTACACCCATAGGATCAACATTTTCAATTGAGCAAACAATTACTACATTATCATTTTTATCTCTCATTACCTCGAGTTCATATTCTTTCCATCCAATAACTGATTCTTCAATTAAAATTTCATTTATAAGACTGCTATCCAGCCCTCGAGCTGCAATTTCTTCAAATTCATCTATATTATAGGCTACACCTCCACCGGTTCCCCCAAGAGTGAAGCTTGGGCGTATTATGAGAGGAAATCCAATTTCTCTTGCTACTTTTCTTGCCTCCTGTATTGAATAGGCAAGGCCACTTTTTGGAACATCCAGTCCAATTCCCCGCATGGCTTCCCTGAACAATTTCCTATCTTCAGATTTACTTATTACCTTGTAATTAGCGCCAATCATCTCTACTCCATATCTTTCCAGTACTCCTCTTTTTGCAAGGATTGCTCCTATGTTAAGACCTGTTTGACCACCGAGAGTTGGCAAAAGGGCATCGGGACGTTCCTTCTTAATTATTAGCTCTACAACTTCAGGAGTTATAGGTTCTATATAGGTTCTATCTGACATATCAGGATCTGTCATAATAGTTGCGGGATTACTGTTAACAAGAACTATCTCGTATCCTTCCTCCCTTAGCGCCTTACAGGCCTGAGTCCCCGAATAATCAAACTCACAGGCCTGAGAAATAATAATCGGGCCTGAGCCTATTATCAGTATCTTTTTTATATCTTTTCTTTTAGGCATCAGTTTTACCTTCCATTAATTCAATGAAATGCTTGAAAAGATATTTGGCATCATGGGGACCAGGTGATGCCTCAGGATGAAACTGAACTGAGAAAAGGGGAAGTTCATGATGGCGGATACCTTCCAGAGTATTATCATAGAGGTTGATATGGGTTATCTCTACCTCTGGAGGAAGAGAGTTGACATCTACACAGAAACCATGATTTTGAACAGTAATTGCAATTTTTCCGGTCCTTGTATCCTTGACAGGATGATTTCCTCCATGATGACCAAATTTAAGCTTGTAGGTCTTCCCTCCAAGAGCCTGGCTTATAACTTGATGGCCAAGGCATATACCAAAGATGGGTAGCTTTCCTATTAAGTTTTTTGCTGTTTGAACCACATAGGGAATAGCAGCAGGGTCTCCCGGACCATTTGAGAAAACAACACCATCGGGGTTAAGTCTCAATATACTATCAGCATCGGTATCTGCTGGAGTAACCCATACCTGACAACCAAGAGAGGATAGTTCTCTTAGAATATTGTATTTAACACCGCAGTCTACTACAACCACCCTGTAGTTACCCTCTTTTTTCCACCAATAGCCTTCCTGACAGGTAACCTCCTTTACAAGATCCACTCCTACCACTCCCGGACAGGATCTTGCTTTTTCTGTTAGAACTTTTATATCATTCTCACAAGTTGAAATGACCCCCTTCATTGCTCCCTGCAATCTTATATGCCTGGTAAGGGCTCTTGTATCCACTCCTTCTATTCCTATGATATTGTATTCTTCAAGAAATTCCTCAAGACTTTTTTCTCCTCGCCAGTTACTGAAAATTCTGCTTTTCTCCCTGACGACAAATCCCTCTACCCAGGGTTTTGAGGATTCAAAATCATCAGGGTTAATACCGTAATTTCCTATTAAAGGATAAGTCATGGTAACTATTTGACCTTTATAGGATGGATCGGTCAGTATCTCCTGATAGCCCATCATGCTTGTGTTAAATACAACTTCTCCTGTAGTCTCTTTCCTTGCTCCAAAGGCTCTTCCCTCAAAAACCTTGCCATCTTCCAGGACAAGTAAAGCTCTGTTATTAGCTTTCAATGGATCACCTTCCTGGTAAACTTTTGTTATAAGGATACAAAAACAGGAGGATAAATCAAGGGGGAAATCTCCAGTTTCGGGAAAAATCCTATGATTCTTTGCTGCCCGCCGAGTGTGTTTTCCAAAAGGCAGCGGCGATTCAAGGCGGGTCTCCTCGCTCTATAAGTATAGGTTATGCTCAGGCATTTATGTATCATAAATGCCCCAATAGGACAAATTCTACC
>JAGGTG010000013.1 GCA_021163905.1 Candidatus Aerophobota bacterium | reverse complement strand
TTGCTCCAAAAGGTGTGATAAGCAGGTTGCATATTGCACGGTGTATGGTAAAAAGGGGGTATGTGACTTCTATTGATGAGGCATTTGAGGAATGGCTTAATCCAGGAAAGCCAGCTTATGTAGAGAGAATGAAGGTTTCTCCTTTTGAAGTTATAGATTTAATATTAAATACAGATGGTATTCCTGTTTTTGCTCATCCTTTTCTTTCTAAAAGGGATGACCTTATTCCTGAGATGGTAGATACAGGCCTTATGGGGATAGAAGTTTACCATAGCTCACATGATCAGGCTGCCACGGAGCATTATATGAAAATTGCAAAAAAATACGGTCTTTTAATCACCGGGGGTTCGGATTGTCACGGAAAGGCTAAAGGTGAGGTTTTAATGGGTAAGGTACATGTCCCGGATTCTGTTCTACGGGAGTTAAAAAAAGCCCATAATAAAATTCTGAAAAAAGATAAGTTAACCAGAGGTATAAATAGATCAAAAAGCTAAAAGTGCTATGCCTTACGTTTATATCAAAACTTATGGGTGCCAGATGAATGAGTATGATTCGGAGGTAATTGCTGGACTTCTGTGCCAGAAAGATTTTTCTCCTACCTCTGATATGGATAGGGCAGATTTAATTATTGTAAATACCTGTTATGTTCGGGAAAAGGTAAAACACAAGGTATTCAGCTTCTTGGGTGAGTTAAAGAAACTGAAAGAGCAAAAACCACACCTCATTCTTGGAGTAGGAGGTTGCCTTGCTCAAAAGGATCCCCAGGAGATTCTGAAAAGAGCTCCATATGTAGATATTATCTGGGGAACTTTAAATCTACAGGACATTCCCGAACTCGTGGATAAGGTAACAGAAGGTGAGAGTCCTATAATTAAGGTCGAGAGCGAAGGAAAACTACCCGATGATCTTCCGCTGGTAAGAAATAAGAAGTTCAGTGCTTATATTCCGGTTATAAGAGGGTGTAATAATTTTTGTACTTACTGTAATGTTCCTTATGTTAGAGGAAGAGAAAAAAGTAGATCTCTAAAGTCCATCATCAGAGAAGTGGAAATGGCTGCCAGAGAAGGTTTTAAAGAAGTAGTTCTTTTAGGTCAGAATGTTAACTCTTACGGTAAGGATCTACCGGGACATTTAGATTTTGCTGATCTTCTCTATGAGGTAAGTAAAGTTGAAGGAATATCCCGGATTAGATTTACTACCTCTCACCCCAGGGATCTTTCAGAAAAGTTAATGCTGGCAATGGCAAATATTGATAAGGTTTGCGAGCATCTTCATCTTCCCCTGCAGGCAGGTTCCAATAAAATTCTTAAATTGATGAGAAGGGGATATACCAGAGAGGACTATCTAAAGCTTGTTTCTCAACTGCGCTCTCTTATCCCTGATATTAGTTTAACTACCGATTTAATAGTGGGTTTTCCGGGAGAGGAGGAGGAGGATTTTAACCAGACTTTAGATATGGTAAAAAAGGTTAAATTTGATGGAGCTTTTACCTTTGAATATTCGCCAATACCTGGGACAATAGCAGCAAAATTTGACAACCAGATACCGGATTCTGTCAAAGGTAAAAGACTGCGCAGGTTAATAGAAATCCAGCGCAGGATTACCGAGGAAAAAAACGAAGTCTGGGTTGGCAAAACTGTAGAGGTTCTTGTTGAAGGATTATCCAGGAAGGATCCCCGGGAGCTTCAGGGTAGGACAAGACATAACAAGATAGTTGTATTTTCTGGAGAAAAACATCTTATAGGCAGACTGATCAAGGTCAGGGTAAACTCAGCCGGTTGCTGGGCTCTACGAGGTGAAATTGTAAGTTGTTAGATGCTCTTTTAATTATTGCAGGCCCTACAGGAACAGGCAAGACAAAAACGGCTCTTTTACTGCTTAACAGGGTTAAAGCAGAGATTATATCTGCTGATTCCAGGCAGATTTATAGAGGAATGGATATCGGTACAGATAAGGTATCCAGGAAGATAAGGAAGAAATATCCCCATCATTTAATTGATATAGCTGATCCGGGGAAGGTTTTTACCGTTGCGGATTTTAAAAAATTAGCAGAAGCTGTCATTAAAGATCTTCAGGAGAAAAATAAGCTCCCAATAGTTGTTGGGGGTAGTGGGCTTTATATAAAAGCTATAACCAGTGGGATTTTTCCGGGTCCAGGGGCTAACTGGCAACTGCGGAAAAGACTCCTGTTGAAAATAGAAAAAGAAGGACTACAAAATGTTTATACAGAGCTTAAAAGAGTGGACCCTCTTTATGCTTCAAAAATTCATCCAAATGATAAAAGAAGGCTAATCAGGGCTCTTGAGGTTTACTATCTTACAGGAAAGCCAATATCTGAACATCAGAGGGAAACATATCCTTACAAGGGGAAAAAACTTATGGTGGGATTAAGATGGAGGGAACGATCAACTCTCTACAAAGTTATAGAAGATAGAGTTGATAGGATGATTGAGAAGGGGTTAGTAGAAGAAGTTAAAGATTTACTTGGAAGAGGATACGATGAAGATCTTCCCGCAATGCAGGCTCTTGGATACAGGCAGATTGTAGCTTATCTTAAAGGAAAGGTAAGTTTTGATGAGGCTATAAGATTGATAAAAAGAGATACACGCAGGTTTGCCAAACGCCAGCTTACCTGGTTTAAAAAGGAAAAGGATATTATCTGGCTGGATAGGGAAGATTATCCTTCTTTAAAAAAATTAGCGGAGAAGATAATTACTATTTTGTTACAGGAAATTCCTCAGGTAAAAGAGGTTCTTAAATGATAGATATAAAAAAGCAGCTTTCTCTGATAAGGAGAAATACAGCGGAGATAATTCAGGAAGATGAGCTTGCCAGAAAGATCAAGCGTAAAGGTTCCCTTAAAATAAAATTTGGGGTGGATCCTACAACTCCGGATATCCATCTTGGTCACTCTGTAGTTCTTTTAAAACTTCGCACTTTTCAGGATTTGGGACATAAGGTTATTTTACTTATTGGAGATTTTACTGCCAGGATAGGTGATCCAAGTGGTAGAGTTAAAACAAGAAGACCTCTTTCTGTAGAACAAATAAGGATCAATGCCAGAACTTACAAGGAGCAGGCTTTTAAGATCCTTGATCCGGATAAAACTGAAGTTGATTATAACTCCCGCTGGCTGGGGAAAATGAATTTTTCGAGGGTATTAAAACTTACATCAAGGTACACAGTTGCAAGAATGCTGGAAAGAGATGATTTTTCCCTTAGATATCATAGCAATATACCGATTGGATTGCATGAGTTTCTCTACCCTTTAATGCAGGCCTATGATTCTGTTGCCCTTGAGGCAGATGTTGAAATTGGCGGAACAGACCAGAAGTTTAACCTCCTTCTGGGAAGGCAGATTCAAAAATCATATGGACAATCTCCTCAGGTAATTGTTACCATGCCAATTCTGGAGGGCCTTGATGGAAAAGAAAAGATGAGTAAATCTCTCGGTAATTATATTGGGGTAACGGATCCTCCTTCTGAAATGTTTGGAAAAATAATGTCTATCCCTGATGAACTTATCTTTAGATATTTTCGTCTTGTTACAACTCTGCCAGAGGGGGAAATTAACAGACTTGAGGATGATTTTAAAAAAGGTCGGCTCCATCCCAAGAAGGCTAAAGAAAAACTTGCCTTTGAGCTGGTTAAGTTTTATTATAGTAAGAAGGAGGCCGAAAAAGAAGCTGAAAGGTTTGACGCTGTTTTCTCCAAGAAAAAGATTCCCCCCCGGATACCATCTTATAAGGTTGATCGGGAAAAAATAGAGCAAGGAAAAATATGGATAGTGGAACTTTTGAGAATAACAGGTCTTGCTAAAAGTGGTTCAGAGGCTAGAAGATTAATTCAGCAGGGAGGGGTAAGATGGGATGGAGAAAAGATAAAGGATGTAAATGAAAAACTTTTAATTGATGATAATAAGCATATACTTCAGGTGGGAAAGAGAAGATTTTTGAGGATAGAAAAATAAAAGAGGTGAGTAAGATGGGTTTAATTTTAGTTGAAAGTAGAAAAGCTACAAAAAGAGAGATTGAACACAGTAGACTGGCTCAGGCAGATTTTGAGTGGATGATTCAGAACTATCAGAAAATATGGGAAAAATACAGGGGTAAATATGTTGCTATTGTTAATAGAGAAATTTTTGTAGGAGACTCACGAGAGGAAGTTAAAGAGAAAGTTAAAAGAAGATACCCTGGATCTACTCCACTTCTCCGCTATGTTCCTTTTAAGAAAAGAATGAGGGTTGTATGATTTTTTGGGGTCGGTACGAAAGAATAAATGGGATTTGCAGGCCATATATATTAGCGTTTGTTCAATCTAATAAGGGAGAATGGGTACAATACCCCTTTTTGATTGATACAGGAGCTGATGAGACTTTTTTACCATACGAAACTGTACAAGATCTTGATTTAGATTTAACTGGTATAGAAGTGAAAGATGATATTGGAGGAATAGGTGCCCAAAATGTTCCTTATTTTAAGTTTAAGTCTGGATTAAAGATAATTTACGGTGATTCGGTAAGGATTTTTAAAGGAGAGATTAATGTCTTTTTGGATCCGCATGCTTCTGATGTTCCCCTGTTGGGACGGGATGTATTAGATAATTTTGTAGTAATTTTTGACAGGATAAAAGAAAGGATTCTTTTACTTGATGAAGAAGAGGAGTATTTGATTAAATCCTTACCAGGATAATATTTTTCAATATAAATAAGGAGCCTGCAATGCTTATAGGGATTATGGCTGATTCCCATGATAACCTGCCAAAAATAGAGAAAGCTGTGGATTTTTTTAACAAGAGGAAGGTTAGTCTGGTTCTGCATGCAGGAGATTTTGTAGCTCCTTTCGTGGGAGAAAAATTAAAAAACCTTACCTGTCCTCTTATTGGAGTATTTGGTAACAACGATGGAGAGAAAAGGGGATTGATCAATAAGATGGCTTCCATTGGAGGAAAGATCTATTCCTCTCCCCACTCCTTTACGTATGCCGGTAAGAGGATCCTTTTACTTCATGATCCTGCAAGACTAAAAGATATGGATATATCTTCATTTCAACTTGTCATTTATGGCCACACCCATAGAGAAGAAGTTAAAAAGCAGGGCAATACGCTCTTTGTTAATCCTGGTGAATGTGGAGGCTGGCTAACAGGTAGATCCACTGTAGCGCTTATTGATCTGGAGAATATGAAGGCTGAAATAAAGGAACTTTATAGTTGACAAAATTCGCATTTAAATTATTTTTTTAAAAGAGGTGTTCCTGGATTGACTATTTAAAAGTTATTTGATAGTATAGTTAAAAATACGTTCGATGTTCAACGTTGGAGATTCTAACCAAATACACCAAATGACTAAACGAACCAAATACACGAAAAAGACGAAATAGACGAGATAGACGAAATAGACGAGACAGACGAAATAAACGAGATAGACGAAATAGACGAGACAGACCACCAGATAGACCAGATAAAGATTTGACAAAAAATAAGATATAGGTATACTTTCATCCTAAGGGAAAAATGGTAAATGAGTTTTTTGGGAAGGGAGGAATAGCAGTTCCTGAAAATTAAAATTACAGGCAGAAAGGAGGTGGTAGTAGAAAAATAATATTAACCAGAGAGGTAAAAGATGGGTCAGAAAAAAATAAGCTGTGGAAGATGTTTAGAGAAAGGAACTGAATAACATAAAAAGGAGGAGGAAGGATGAGGAAAATTTTGGTAGGGGCAGTAATTACCTGCCTCGTAGTTGGTTTGGCTACTGTAGCAATGGCTGCAAAGCCAGAGATAAGTACAAGTGGCTCTATTGAGTTTAAAATCAGTGGAACAAGTGCATCAGGAGAGGCAAGCGGTTTATTTGGTGCCGGGGATGTTTTGATCGATTACAATGTGTCGCTGACCTCCGGTCCCTGGACAGCGGTGGTATCTCCTGAATTTGACATTGCTGGGGGAGCAGTAGGTGAGTGTGATGCCTATATGACTTACAGTGGAGAGGCCTTCACCCTGACTTTAGATCCAACTGGAATTGACAATGGGATATTTGATATTGGAGGAAACGGTGGTACACCAAATATTCCTTCTAACCCTGGTTTGAAGCTGTCTGTTCCCATGGAGAATTTCTCCTTTTACGCTGTGGTAAACAACCAGCAAAGTTCCACTGATCCAGATAGTGCTGTTTTTGAGTTTGGTGGAGGATTTGGTACCACAATGGGAGCTTTATCCTTAGATCTGGCATTTAATAGCGCCGGGGATGAGGGAGATACCTGGTATGGTTCATCCTATGGACTTAAGGTTGGCTACAGTATGGAGGCTTTAAGTTTAACCGGTGAGTATGGCTCTTTTAGCCCCTCAGCATCTGGTAAGAAGAGTGGTTCTGGATACTACGTTAGCCTGGACTATACCCTTCCTGGAGGAGATAGTTTCAGTGTTAGCTACACAGGGTCTGATAAGTATCTAAATGGTTGTGGTGCTGCTACTGATCATGACTACTCCAAGATAGATGCAACATACTCTCATTCCTTAGCTGAGGCGGTAACTTTAAGCTTTGAAGTAGCAAGTGAGGATACAGGTCTTGTAGGTGCGGAGTCCGTAACTACCTGGAATGGAAAGGTTTCTATCTCCTTCTAAAGAAAAATAATCAACAGGGTTATAGGGGCAAGCCAATCTCGAGAGGCTTGCCCCGGGGAAACTTTATATTAAAGAATAGTTTGCTATAATTATAAGAGTTTAAGAAATCAGGAGGTGAGGTAAGAAAAAATGGCAGAAGTAAGGTTAAGAAACGTTACCAAAGTTTTTGGTAAAGTTGTTGCGGTGAAGAACTTTACTCTGGATATTAAAGATGGAGAGTTCATTATTCTTGTTGGACCGTCTGGATGTGGAAAAACAACCACCCTTCGTACCATTGCTGGACTGGAAGAGGTAACTTCTGGCGAGATCTATATAGGTGATAGGTTGGTTAACGATGTTCCTCCCAAGAATAGAGATATTGCGATGGTTTTTCAGAACTATGCTCTTTATCCTCACATGGATGTCTACAGAAATATGTCTTTTGGTTTGAGGTTGAGAAAGGTTCCCAAGGATGAAATTGACAGGATTGTAAAGCGTACAGCAGAACTTCTTGGAATTAGAGAACTTCTTGATAGAAAACCAAAAGAGCTATCCGGTGGACAGCGTCAGAGAGTTGCTCTGGGAAGAGCCATTGTGAGAAATCCCAAGGTTTTCCTTTTTGATGAACCTTTATCTAATCTCGATGCAAAGCTGCGAATTGCTATGAGAGCAGAACTTCTTGACCTACATAACAGATTAAAGACCACAACTATTTATGTAACCCATGATCAACTGGAAGCAATGACAATGGGGGATAGGATTGTAGTAATGAATGAAGGTTTAATTCAACAGGTTGATACCCCTCAGAATGTATATGATCATCCAATTAACAAGTATGTAGCCGGTTTCATTGGCTCACCTGCTATGAATTTTATAGACTGCACAATTGTAAAGAAAAATGGAGATCTATACGCTACAACCAAGGAAATGAGCCTGAAACTTCCCAAGGATAAGGTTAAATTGGTGGAAAGTTACATTAATAAGGATGCCATTCTCGGATTGAGACCTGAGCATATTACCGATACGATGACTGTTAAAGACTATGAGCCTGGAACCACATTTAAGGCTTCTGTGTGGGTAGTTGAGCCTCTTGGTTCAGAGAAGCTGGTTCATGTACGGAGTGGAGATAATAATATTGTAGTACGTCTTGATCCCCATGTTAATGTGCAAACTGGAGATGTTGTTGAATTTGCAGCCAGGATGGATTTAGCTCATATATTTGATAAGGAAACTGAAGAGACCATTTTCTAATTACCTCCCCCATTAATTTTTTAATTTTTTGTCAGGTTAGAAAGGGTGAGGGAGGGAAAATTTTTATCCCTCCTCTTGGAGAGAAAGAGGAGGGGTTTTTATTTGGTGTAGATGAAAATAATAATAATAGATGGTTATAATGTAATTCACCACTCACCTTTTCTTAAAACGTTACTGTCCCGGAATGTCTATAGAGCCCAGATTGAACTGATAAAAATGGCATGTGATTACTGCAGTGTGGAAGGCATAAAGGGATACGTAGTTTTTGATGCCTATAGACATTCTGGAGGCGAGGTGGAGAAAGCGGTTTCCCCTCTGGTAAAGGTGATATACACTGGAGAAGGGGAGACAGCAGATTCTTATATAGAGAGATTTATTATTCAGAATAAGTCTAAGTATAGTTATATCTATGTCATAACTTCAGACTACCTGGAAGGGGAAACAGTTTTAGATAAAAATATATTACCAGTCTCTCCCGGTAGCTTCCTCCAGGAGACTCACTCCTCCCATAAGTTTATAAAGGAAAAGTATTCCTCCAATGTTCCCTTCATGGATTATTTTTTGCCCACTGAGCTTTTTAGAAAGATCAGGAACAAACTAAAAAAACCTTAGCCAGCTAATGCACAGATGAATAAATTTGAAATTGGGACATTTTTTCCATAAATATTCCTCTAAAAGGCTCCTGGGTATCCCTAAGGAAGCCTCTTTTTGGCGAGCAGATAAGTTAGCTCTTCACTAAAGTA
>JAGGTG010000135.1 GCA_021163905.1 Candidatus Aerophobota bacterium | reverse complement strand
AACTATTCCCCATGCTCCCAGGATAAAAAGAAAAATAATAAGATAAAAGCTCATGAAAACTATTCTCCCTTCAAAAGATAAAAACATATAAGAGATATTCCTGCACTAACTTTAAGGCCAATAATAAGGTTAAGGAAAAATATAAACCCTGCACTTGGCACCTCTCCTGCCTTTCCTAAGGGAAGAAAATTCTGGAGAAAATAACCTCCAGCCACTAAACCACCAATTCCCATAAAAAGAAAGAGAAAAAAGGCTTTTGCCTCCACAATCCGTAAATTTTTCTCCGGGAACAGCTTTTGAGCTGAATCAGTACCTCTTGCAAGAGCAAGAAGAATTATACCTGATGCCAAAACCACACCTCCCTGAAAACCCCCTCCTGGAGACAAATGTCCATAGGAAATAAGATAAAGACCAAAAATTAAAATATAGGGAACAAGTTTTCTGGAAATCACACTAACTATTTCTGACTCTTTCATTCTTTATCCTTTTTCTCTAAAAGCATAACTATTCCTGAAACAACCAGGATCAAAACAATTGTTTCTCCCAGAGTATCAAATGCCCTGTAGCCTAAGTATATTGATGAAACAAGATTTATAGCTCCCGTTTGTCTTACTCCCTGACAAACAAAATAGTTTTTTAATCCGGAAGGGGGAGGTGGGATAAAATCAATCCCAAATATTAACACAAATCCAAAAACTACAAAGATTAAAAACTCGCCTAGCAGTTTTAACTTCACTCCTCTTTTCTCCTGGTTTTGCCTATAACTGCAATAAAGATAACTGTAGCCACTCCTGCTCCAACCGCAGCCTCAGCAATAGAAACATCAGGTGCATGCAGGTAATAAAAAAGTAAAGAGGAAAGTAGACTGAATATTGCAAGAGATATAACAGCGTTTAAAAGGTCTTTAAACTGAAGTGATAAAATACCAAGAATTATAAGCAGAATAATAATTATCTGAGGTATGATCATTGGGATTTTTTTCTCCTCCAGGGAGTGGTTCCCCTTTCCCAGGCTCCTCTTGCTATAATATGAGAGGCAACGGGACTGCTCACAAGAAAAAAAACTGTAATAACCAGTATTTTACCGGTCATTGGACTTAGTCCTTTAAGGAACATACAGGCTAAAAGTATTGAAATAAGAGAGGTAACCGCACACTTAGAGGATGCCTGCAGACGAGTATAAATATCGGGAAATTTTAAAACCCCTACATTTCCCAAAATACCAAAAAATATACCCATCCCAAAGAAAATATAAACTACTAATATCACTCCCCTCCCCTATCATTTCCAAGATACCTTGCAATAGCCAGTATTCCAATAAAGCCGAGAATGGCATAAACTAAGGCAACATCAAGATAAATAGAACGATCAAATTTAACCGCTATTATAACCAAAATACCAAGAACCTGAGCTACAACAAGATTAAGTCCCACCAGTCTATCCTCTGGAGTAGGACCAGCAAATACTCTAACCATACTTAAAACAGAAATGCCCATTAAAACATAGATAACAACATCTAAAATAAAAGGGTCTATACCCATATCCTCTTCAGCCAGCTCTCAAAATGACCTTTAATAAGCCTGCCAGCATAATGGGAATGAGTGGTTTTTGCATCAAGCCAATGAACAACAAGGTGATCTTCATCCAGATCAAGTGTCAGGGTTCCAGGAGTTAAAGTAATAGAATTTGCCAGAATTACTCTGGCAAATTTTGAGCTTAATCTTGTTCGAAAATGAACTATACGTGGGTTTATATTTCCAACAATAACAGCAGGTACCATCTTAAAACTCGCTATATAGATCTTGCATATCAGGATTACAAGATAAATAAAAATAAAATATACCCTTGGAATTAAATCTCTACGAGCTACCTCCTGTTTCTCAATAAATATACTGTAGGTTAGTGTAGCTATAAAAAAAGAAAAGATAATTCCAAGAAAAATGGAAAATAAGGAAAATGTTCCTGTAAAAAGAATCCAGCCAACTATTAAATAAACTGCTGTAATAATTGCCCTGCTTATCTTCCATTTTAAAAGAACATCCATTTTCACCCTTCTCTCTCCTCCTCAGCTTTAAAAAGTTCAATAATCTCTTCTTTTTTCTCTGCCTTCATTAAAGAACTCTTAAATTTAGTATTATGTAAAAGGCGGGACAGTTTGCACAGTAGTTTTAAATGAAAAGAGGCTTCTCCCTTGGGCCCCACTAACAGGAATAAAAGCCTAACAGGTTCTCCATCTATTGAATCAAACTTAACGCCATCCTTCTTTCTTCCAAACATCATAACTGTTTGAGGAATATCCTCCATCATTACATGAGGTATGGCAATTTCTCCTCCTATTCCTGTTGTTCCCATTTTTTCTCTCTGAATAAGGGCTTCTTCAAGCTTTTCCGGATTTTTTATCTTACCTGCTCTGTAAAGTACATCCACCATCTCCTTTATAACATCTCTTTTTTTCTTTGAATTTAAATTTAACTCAATACATTCAGGATCCAGAAGTTGAAATATTCTCACCATTTATTCCTCTCCTTTCTTGAGGCCCCTTACATAATCTACCGGGATGGTAAATAAAATTCCTGTTCCAGGTTCAGATAGATCACCACATATCTTTTCTATAAGCTTTTCCACCTTTTTAACCTTTTCTTCGTCATCTACTACAGAAAATATCGTTTTATTGTAGGGCTTGTTTCCCCTCATAAATTCTTTAAAATCAGCAAAAAGAGGAACCTCATAAGTGAGGAATCTGCCCATTCCCTCAGAATCAAGAATGGTTGCTCCGGGAATTCCTGCCTCTACAAATGCCTCTAAAACATCCTCCAAAAATTCCTCTTTGTTAAGCACAAAAACAAGCAATTTCACCTTTATACCTTACCTGAAAATTCTCCATAAAGAAAAGATAAGATGCAAAATAACCAATTTATTTGTAAAAACTATTATTATGTAGGATACAATATCCAGGCGGTAAGTCAAATTATCATGAACCAAACACACCAAACAAACCAAATTAACCAAATACACCAGATAGACGAGATAGACGAAACAGACCAGATAGACCAGACAGACGAAATGGACGAGATGGACGAAATAGACCCAACAGACGTCTTACCACCGCTTGCCCAGAGAAGCCTTGAATTTTTCCCGAAACTGGAGCTGGTACTCTTGACTAATAGAGAGTGTTTTATAAGATGAGGCAATAAAGTTAAGGATTAAGATATGGAAAAAAGATACGATCCAAAATCAGTTGAGAAAAAATGGGAAAAGTTCTGGGAGGAAAGGGGATATTTTTCTCCCCGTCCTGGCAAAAAAAATAAGACCTTCTCGATGGTAATGCCTCCCCCAAATATCACAGGGATTCTCCATATGGGGCATGCCTTTAACCTTACCATTCAGGATATAATTACAAGATTTAAAAGGATGCAGGGGTTTGAGGTTTTATGGATTCCGGGGATTGATCATGCTGGAATAGCCACTCAAAATGTGGTGGAAAGAGAGCTAAAGAAGGAAGGCCTTAGCAGGGAAAAACTGGGAAGAGAAAAATTTATCCAGAAAATATGGGAATGGAAACAGCGCTACGGAGAGCGGATATTTAATCAGATGAGAAGACTCGGTATATCCTGTAGCTGGGAGGATAAGGCATTTACAATGGATGAGAATCACTGCCGGGCGGTTAGAGAAGTTTTTATCAATCTTTACAAAGAAGGATATATTTATAAAGGGGATTATATTATAAACTGGTGTCCCCACTGTAGAACAGCCTTATCTGATATAGAGGTTGAATATGAAGAAATCCAGGGAAAACTTTACTATATAAGGTATCCTTTTGCAAATTCTAAGGGAAAATCCGAAGGGCATATAGTAGTTGCCACCACTCGACCTGAAACCATGTTAGGTGATACCGCGGTAGCGGTTAACCCTGAAGATGAAAGATACAAAAAGCTTAAAGGGAAAAAGTTAACTCTTCCTCTTGTGGGAAGGATCTTACCTCTTATCTTTGATAGTTATGTGGATCCTGATTTTGGAACAGGAGCCCTTAAGGTAACCCCTGCTCATGACACAGAGGATTTTTTAATTGGAAAAAGACACAATCTCCCCATGATCAATATATTTACCAGGAATGCAACTATAAACGAAAAAGGTGGAGCCTACAGGGGAATGGATCGCTATGAGTGCAGAAAAAAAATTATAGAAGATTTAAAGAAAAAAGGTTATTTAGAAAAAATAGAAGACTACTCCTATAGAATAGGAAAATGCTACAGATGCGGGACAGTTGTGGAACCTTATTTATCCAATCAGTGGTTTATTAGAATGAAAGAACTTGCCAGGAATGCAATGGAAGTGGTTAAAAAAGGAGAAATAAAATTTTATCCCTCTTACTGGAAAAAGAATTATTTCGATTGGTTAGAAAATATTCATGACTGGTGTATATCCCGTCAGATATGGTGGGGACATAGAATCCCGGTTTGGTACTGCAATAACTGCGGAGATGTGATTGTATCTCACACTACTCCTGCAAGATGCGAGAGGTGTGGCTCATCAAACCTGAGGCAGGATGAGGATGTCCTTGATACCTGGTTTTCCTCAAGTCTGTGGCCTTTTTCCACCTTGGGATGGCCAGCGGATGGAGAAAAGTTTAAAAAATTTTATCCAACATCTCTTCTTTGTAGTGGTTGGGATATACTATTTTTCTGGGTAGCAAGAATGATAATGATGGGGGTAAAATTTACCGGAAAAGTTCCTTTCCGTAAGATCCATATTCATCCCCTTATTGGCGATGAAAAAGGAGAAAAGATGTCAAAATCCAGAGGAAATGTTGTTGATCCTCTGGAAGTTATGCAAACATACGGAACAGATGCTTTTCGTTTTTCACTTGTGGCTTTAAAGACCGAAACCCCTTACCTGCGTTTTTCCCAGGACAGGGTCAGAGGTTACAGAAATTTTGCCAATAAGGTCTGGAATGTATCTCGTTTTGTTCTAATGAACCTTAAGAATTTTTCTCCAACTGATCTAACTGAATTACTCAATGAACTTGAACTCTCAGATAGATGGATTCTCTCACGTTATAGAAAAACTGTAGAACAGGTCACCTGGAACCTGGAAAATTTTCACTTTCCTCAGGCCGCCCAAGCTATTTACCAGTTTATCTGGTCAGATTTTTGTGATTGGTACGTTGAACTTGTAAAATCAAGATTAAGGGAACCATCGGCATCCTTTTATATAGCTCAGGACATCCTGTACCATATATTAAAGGGAAGTTTAAAATTACTACATCCATTTATGCCATTTTTAACTGAGGAGATATTTCAAAGACTCCCGGAGATTAAGGAAAGTATTATGATTTCTAACTGGCCAGAGAATGAGGGAGTAATTGATGAGGAGGCCGAGGAGGAAATGGAAATTCTTATGGATGTCATCAGTGAGATAAGGAGTATAAAAGCAGAGATGGGAATTCCCCCTCAAAAAAAGATAGAGGTTAGATTACGTGTTTCAGATTTTAAGGATTCTACCATTCTAAGTGAAAATTTTTCCTATATAAAGGACCTTGTCAATGCGGAAAAATTGTTAATAAATGCCAATTTGGAAAAACCCCGGATATGTGCCTCTGGAGTGGTAAGGAACATGGATATATTCATTCCTCTGGAGAAATTGATTGATATAAATAAAGAAAGGGAAAGGTTAAATAAAAATTTACAAGAGGTGGAAAAGGAACTTGCAAGATGTAGGAAAAAACTATCCTCCGATGATTTTTTAAAGAAGGCTCCTTTGGAAGTGGTGGAAAATGAGAAAAGAAAAGAAGACAGACTCCGGGAAAAAAGTATTAAACTAAGAAGAATAATTGAAGATCTTGGTTAAGATCTTGCCATGAGAAAACTAATAGCAGTTTGTGGAAGTGAGGCGGATGATCCCAACCTGTCACCATCAGCTATAAAAATAGCCGAAGATATTGGTTATTTAATAGCCAGGAGAGGAGCTATTTTAATATGTGGTGGAGGTGGAGGAATAATGGAGGCTGCCTGCCGAGGAGCAAAAAAAGGTAATGGAACTACAGTGGGTATCCTGCCAGAGGATAAAAATTATGCCAATCCTTATATAGATATAGGCATTGCTACCCACCTTGGGAGAGCCAGAAACTATATTCTGGTTAGAAGCTCAGATGCTGTAATTGGAATTGCAGGAAGATGGGGAACTTTAAATGAAATTGCCCTTGCCTTAAATATAGGTAAACCCACCTTAATAGTTAAAGGGACAGGAGGGTGGGTAGATATTTTATCCAGAGATGAAGTTTACGATAACTTAAATATCTTCCCCTCCCGACCTTTTATTGTAAGTTCTGCTAAAGAGGCAGTGGATACTATTTTTAAATTAATAAAATAAAACTAAGGGAGACATTTATGGAAAATAAAACCGATGAATCAGGTAAAAAAAATACTTTTGGTGAAGCAGAAATTGGGGGACAGGCTGTAATTGAAGGTGTAATGATGCGCTCCCCCAGCTGCGTAACAGTGGCAGTAAGAAAGGAAAATGGAGAGATAATCGTAAAGAAGGAACCTTATATATCCCTTACCAGAAGATACCGATTTTTAAACCTGCCTATTTTAAGAGGAGCAGTAGTTTTAATAGAGACTCTTTATATAGGAGTAAAAGCTCTTTCATTTTCGGCAGATGTTGCAATTCAGGAAGATGAAAAAGAAAACGACAAGGATTCTGTCAAAAGTAAAAAAGATGATATTTTTAAAAGCCTGTGGCTTATTGCAAGTATTGTGCTGGGAGTTGTTCTTGCCCTCTTTTTATTTTTCTATCTTCCCCTTATGATTACCAATCTTTTTGGAGTGAAACAGAGTTTTTTATTTAACCTTTTGGATGGGGTTATAAGAATATCTATTTTTTTAATTTATCTTTGGCTAATTACATCATGGAAAAGTATGAGAAGGATATTTGAGTATCACGGAGCAGAGCACAAAAGTATTTTTACTCTCGAATCAGGAGAAAAACTTACCGTTGAAAACGCAAGAAAATACACCACCCACCATCCAAGATGCGGAACAAGTTTTCTTTTA
Source organism: Candidatus Aerophobota bacterium (assembly GCA_021163905.1). Classification (GTDB taxonomy): domain Bacteria; phylum Aerophobota; class Aerophobia; order Aerophobales; family B3-G15; genus JAGGTG01. The sequence continues at coordinate 1,575 of JAGGTG010000135.1, read as the reverse complement.
ATAGTTATGCTGGTAAGTATAGCAGTTTTCATTTTTACCGGAAGACCTCATACAGTACAGGAAAGACTGACAAGACTTCTCTATGTTCCTTTGATTGCAGGGATCTCTTACGAGATAATTAAACTTGCTGGAAAGAAAAAAGCCAACTGGCTGGTAAAAATTTTAAGTAAACCAGGACTCTGGCTACAAAAGCTAACTACAAAAGAGCCAGATGACAGACAACTGGAGGTAGCTTTAGCTGCTCTGAAAAAATGCCTCGATAAGTGAGAGATTTTAAATTTCCTCCCCTAAAAAAAGCTGGGAGGAGCGGGTATCATTGTCCCTTTTCTCCAGAGGATAAAATTTTCCATTAATGGTTATGAAATTTCTTGCTCTTTTAACAACTGCTCCTGTTCCCCTTAGCTCTTCTAAACTGGTTATTTTATTTTCCCTTCGCATCTTTACTATTCTTTTGGCTGAGATCCTGCCAATCCCTGGAACTCTTAAGAGCTCCCAATAATCTGCCTTATTTATCTCTACTGGAAATTTTTCCGGATGGGATAGAGCCCAGGCAAGTTTTGGATCCTTATCCCTGGGTAAATTACCGTTTTTTTCAAAAGGCATCTCTTCTACCTTAAATCCGTATCCTCTTAAGAGAAAATCTGCCTGGTATAACCTGAACTCCCTGAGCGGTGGACAGGGGGGAACATCCTCTAAAGGTGTATCCTCAATTGGCATAAATCCACTGTAGTAAACTCTCCATAAATTGTATTTCCTGTAGAGAGAATAGGAAAAACCTATTATATCTTTATCTGATTCTCCAGCAGCTCCCACCACCAGTTGGGTGGTAATACCTGCTTTTAAAGGCCTTTCCCTATTTATCCGGGAGATTTTAATAAGTCCTGAAAGAAGCTCATCTGAAAAATTCTTAGTTGGAGATAATTTTTCAAGATAATTGGGAGAAGGAGCTTCCAAATTAATGGATAATCTATCGACAAGATCTGTGCACTTCTCGATAAGTGCCTCATCACTTCCGGGGAGAACTTTATAGTGAATATAGCCCCTGTAACCATATTTTTTCCTTACCAGCCAGATAGTTTTAAAGGTTTCCTCCTGAGACCTGGTAGGTGATCCATATATAGCGGAAGATAAAAATAACCCATCAACTAACCCCCTACGATAGTAATTAATAAAAAGGCGGGCAAGTTCCTCTGGAGAAAAGTTTATTCTTATAAAATTTCTATCTTTTCTATTTGCACAATAATAACAGTTTCCCTCGCAGAAATTTGTCTGAAGAACTTTAAATAACCTGACAAAACCTCTTTTCCCTACAGCAGGATAGATAAATTTAAATCGCTGAAATTTTTTACCTTTATACCTAATTAAAGAGGGAACCCCACAAACATCAAATCTCGCTGTAGATCCCAGAATTTTTAGTTTTTCCCAGGTTCCTGGTTTTTTTAAAAGGTAAATCATTATCAGCTTCTCCTCCTGTATTTTATTCTCCCATAAAGGAATGTCAACAAAAGACTTATCTGAAATGGGACAGTTTCTGGCAACTATGTGAGCTCTCTGGGTATCCCACGGAAGACGGCC
>JAGGTG010000062.1 GCA_021163905.1 Candidatus Aerophobota bacterium | reverse complement strand
ATTATATATGGCTTTTCTGTTTCAAAATCTGCCGGTGGATCATTAAAGGCCAAGTGCCCATTCTCACCAATTCCAACAAAGGCAACATCAATTTCCTTTTCATTTATAATTTTATTTAACCTCTCACATTCTTTTTCAGGATCCCTGGTATCCCCATTGATAAGGTAAACAATGCCGGGGTGCACTTTGTCAATTAACCTTTCTTTTAAATATTTTCTAAAACTTGCAGGATGATCCTCGGGTAAACCTATATACTCATCTAAGTGAAACATAACCGTTTTTGACCAATCAATTGATGAGATCTTTGTAAGATTTTCTAAAAACTCAAACTGAGATGCACCAGTTGCAGCTACAAAAGTTGCCTTTCCCTTTTCCTCTATTGTCTTTTTTAAAATTTCTGCTGCTTTTTCAGCAGCAGCTTTCCCCATCTCCTGTTTTGTTTCAAATATTCTAATCTCCATTTATCCATCCTTATAGTGTTTTTTGCTATTCTTTCCCTTACGCCACTCAAATGAGCCCTTACAGCTTTTCTTATTTCCCTTTTGTCCTTTTTCTCATATATACCCTTTCAAGGTTTTATATTGATGTTTAAATGAGATTCCCAACTAATTTATCCCCTCTTTGTTTTATTAAAAATCTCATCTGATTATTATTTATAATATATAATTTATATGTCAATCTTTGTTAATTTCCAGTTTCAGGAAAAGTCCTGTAATTCTCTGCTGGTCGCTGGGTATGTTTTTCATACTGGCGTTAATTGGTTTGTCGGTTGTTTGGTTAGTCAGTTGTCTGGTTTGTCGGTTTACCAGTTGATGCGTTCAGGCTTTCAACCAAACAAACTAAATGAACCAAAGTAACTAAATACACCAGATAGACGAGATAGACAAAAAGGACTCAAACGTGGTGATTTTGACTTTCTACAGATAAGTGCTATATATTTTTTACATTACTTAAAAAGGAGAGATCATGAAGATTCCCCTGCTTGATTTAAAGGGTCAGTTTAAAACAATACAGGATGAGATAGAAAAAGCTGTAAGAGACGTTTTGGAAAGTGGACGCTATATATTAGGACCTAATGTGGAGGCTCTGGAAGAAGAGGTAGCTAATTACTGTGGAGCATCTTATGCAATAGGAGTAGCATCAGGAACCGATGCTCTGAGATTATCCCTGCTTGCCCTGGGAATAGGAGAAGGTGATGAGGTAATAACCACTCCCTTTACTTTTATAGCTACAGTTGAGGTAATAACTCAGGTTGGGGCAACCCCTGTATTTGTAGATATTGACGAGCAAACCTTTAATATAGATGTGGATAAAATTGAAAATGCGATAACCTCAAGGACAAAAGCTATCCTGCCTGTCCATATTTTTGGACATCCTGTAGATATGGAAAAGCTATTAAAGATAAAAGAAAAATACAACATTTTAATTATAGAAGATGCTGCTCAGGCTTTTGGTAGTGAATGCAATTTATCTCATGATAAAAATCAACCCCAATGGAAAAAGGTGGGCTCCATTGGAGATGCAGGGTGCTTTAGTTTTTTCCCCACAAAAAATCTGGGAGGAGCTGGAGATGGAGGAATGGTGGTAACCAACAGCAAAGATGTTGCTGAAAGGTTAAGGCTGCTAAGAGCCCATGGGGGAAACTCCAGTAAATACTCCTACAATGCCCTTGGCTACAACTCAAGATTGGATGAACTTCAAGCTGCTATTCTCAGAGTAAAACTTAAATACGTGGATAAATGGATTAACCTGAGAAGGGAAAGGGCATCTTTATATAACGAACTTTTCTCCGATATTCCTTTAAGGGTTCCCTGCTGTGAGTCCTATGCAAAACATACATTTTGTGTTTATACTGTAAAATCACCTCTTCGCGATAAGCTAAGAGAATATCTGCAAACCGAAGGAATAGGCACAAAGATCTACTATCCAATCCCTGTTCATCTTCAAATAGCCTATAAAAATTTAAATTACAGGGAAGGGGGTTTCCCTGCTGCTGAAAAAGCCTGCAAACAGGTTATCTCGCTTCCCATTTATCCTGAACTTGAAAAAGATAAGATATTTTATATTGCTGAGAAAATTAAAAATTTTTTTAAAAGGGAGAGTCTATGAATATATGTATTATTGGAACAGGCTATGTGGGACTGGTTACCGGTGTAGGTCTGGCAGAGCTTGGAAACAGGGTTGTATGTGTTGATATTGACAGGGATAAGATAGACAAGCTAAAAAGAGGAGTTGTACCATTTTATGAAAAAGGACTGGATGAGCTGGTTAAAAAAAATCTAAAAGAAAAAAGGATCTTCTTTACCACCCATCTGGAGGAAGGAATAAATGACTCCCGTATTATCTTTATAGCAGTTGGGACTCCATCAAGGGAAGATGGAGAGGCGGATCTCTCACAGGTCATTCAGGTTGCAGAAGATCTTGCAAGGCTAATGCAGGGCTATAAGATAATTGTTGTGAAAAGCACTGTTCCCGTGGGAACCTTTCAGCTAATAAGAAAAATATTTACAAGTGAGAAAAAGGAAGGAGTTGATTTTGATATAGTATCCAACCCTGAATTTTTAAGAGAGGGGGATGCAGTTTATGATTTTTTCAATCCAACCCGGATAATAATTGGAATAGAAAAGGGAAGGGAAAAAGTAGCAGATGAGCTTATCCAGCTTTTTCGTCCTTTAAATGCTCCCATTATCAAGACTTCCATCATTAACGCTCAGATGATAAAATACGCCTCAAATGTGTTCTTGGCATCAAGGGTATCCTTTATTAATGAAATTGCCAATATATGTGAGAGAGTAGGAGCTGATGTTAATGAAATAGCAAAGGGGATGAGTTTCGATAAAAGATTGGGTGAGGGGTATTTGCAGGCAGGAATTGGATTTGGAGGCCCCTGTCTTATAAAAGACCTTAAAGCTCTAATTAAAATGGCTGAAAGTTATGGATATGAGGCAGAACATCTAAAATCAATTCTGAACAAGAATGAGCATCAGATAAGTCATATAGTTTTAAAGGTCAAAAAAATAGTGGGTGAGGTTCTCTACGGGAAGATAATTGGAGTTCTGGGACTAACATTTAAACCAGGGACAAATGATGTAAGAAGTTCCCTGGCTTTAAGGATAATAGATCTTTTAAAAAGAGAAGGGGCCAATATAAGAGCCTACGATCCCTGTGGCATAGAAGAGGCAAAGATGTGTATAAGTGATATTGATTTTTGCACAGATCCTTATGAAGTGGCCACCGGAGCAGATGCAATACTAATTCTTACAGGCTGGGAAGAATTTAAGAAAATTGACTTTTTAAGGCTAAAAAAGCTCCTCCGTGAGCCCATTATTATCGATGGGGTTAATCTGCTTGATCCTGAAAAAATAAGGAGCGCAGGATTTGTCTACAGGGGAGTTGGTAGATGATTTTAATAACAGGGGGAGCTGGATTTATAGGATCTAACCTTGTTAAAAAATTAATAGATGATAAAAAAGAAGTTGTAGTACTGGATACTTTTTATCCTCCTGAAATAAAGAGAAGAAATATCAGATCGTTTCTTTCTAATCCGAGATTTACCTTAATAGAAGGTGACATTCAAGATAAAAGTGTAATTGATAGTATTTTCAAAAGCTTTTCGATTAAAAAAGTTGTGCATCTTGCAGCAAGAGCAGGAGTTAGACCCTCAATAAAGGACCCGTTTATCTATGAGAAGGTAAATATAGAGGGAACCTTAAATTTACTTGAGGTTTGCAAAAAATACCGTATAGAGAAATTTATTTTTGCCTCTTCCTCTTCTGTTTATGGAAATATTCAGACCATTCCATTTTGCGAGGATACCGATCGCCTTTTCCCCATCTCACCTTACGGGGTTACAAAATTAGCAGGAGAATTTCTGTGCAAAAATTACAGTTATCTGTACAAAATCCCGACGGTATGTATTAGGATTTTCACTGCTTATGGACCATCTCAAAGACCGGAGATGGCTATTCATAAATTTACCAGACTTATTTACGAAGGAAAACCGGTGCCGGTTTTTGGCAAAGGCAATTTTAAAAGAGACTACACATACATTGATGATCTTGTTGAGGGAATGGTATCTGCAATTGATCAAAAATTAGACTTTGAGATCATAAATTTAGGTAGTTCTAATCCTGTGGACCTTTTAACGGTAATAAGGATAATAGAATCCAATTTGCATAAAAAGGCAAAGGTGCAGTATTTACCACCCCAACCCGGTGATCCTCCCATAACCTATGCTGATATAGATAAGGCCAGAAAAATCCTTGGTTATCATCCTGAAGTATCTATTGAAGAAGGAATAAGAAGATTCATTGATTGGTATCTTGAAAATTATACCGGTTAAATAAAAGATTACTTTCCTCATCGTACAAAATAAAAAACGGTGAATAATGTCATCTCAGGCCTGTTGTATGGATTTGTTAAAGGAAGGGGCTGAAAAATTTGGAATTTATTTAACTTCCAACCAGCTACAAAAATTTTTCATATACCTGAAAGAGTTAAAGATGTGGAATAAAAGATTTAATTTAACAGCCATAAAAGACGATAAACAGATAGTGATAAAGCACTTTCTGGACTCCCTTTCCCTGAGGCTGGTTATGAAAAACTATCCCAGAAATTTAGTAGACATTGGCCCGGGGGCAGGTTTTCCCTCTATCCCCCTTAAAATAGCTTTTCCAGACATTAAATGCAGCTTAATTGAATCAAGTTCAAAAAAAGTTGATTTTTTACTATACTTAAAAGAAAGGTTAAATTTAAAGCAGATAGAGATAATTAAAGAAAGAGCTGAAAGAATAGCAAGAGGAGAAAAAAGAGAGAGTTTTGAATGTGCTGTGGCAAGAGCAGTGGCAAGATTAAATGTTCTTCTTGAGTACAGCTTACCTTTTGTTAAAACAGGGGGGTATTTCATCGCCCAAAAAGGACCGGATACCAGGGAAATTAAAACAGCTCAAAATGCCCTGTCAGTTCTGGGTGGAAAATTGGCTAAAATAAGGCATCTTGAACTTCCCTTTTCTGAAGAGTCTCGATGTTTGATTTTAATTCAAAAAGTAAAATCTACTCCTTTAAAATATCCGCGTCGTCCCGGTATTCCTAAAAAAAGACCACTTTAAGAAGAGAGTCATGATTTTAGCTGCTGGAATTGAAGAAAAAAATAAAGGTACCCTTTATATTGTGGGAACACCAATTGGAAATTTAGAAGATGTTAGTTTTAGAGTCCTTGACACCCTGCGTAAAGTAAACCTTATTGCTGCTGAGGATACCCGTCATACCAGAAAATTATTATCACACTATAATATACATACCCCTCTAACCAGTTTTTACGAACATAACGAGGAGAAAAAAACTCCTCAGCTGATAGAAAAGTTAAAAAATGGGAACAGTATCGCCCTTGTAAGTAATGCAGGGATACCTTCTATCTCTGATCCGGGTTATCACCTTATTAAAACAGTAATAGAAGAAAACATAAAAGTGGTTCCTATTCCTGGTCCCTGTGCTCTGATCCTTGCACTTATTGTTTCTGGCATGCCAACGGATAGGTTTGTTTTTGAAGGATTTCTTGGAAGAACTAAAAAAGAGAGGATGAAAAAATTAAAAGAGTTATCAAAAGAAAAAAGAACCATTATCATCTACGAGGCTCCTCATCGTATATCTAAAGTGCTTTCAGAAATAAAAGAAATCTTGGGAGATCGTCAAATTGCTGTAGCAAGAGAGCTAACTAAAAAGTTTGAGGAGGTAATCAGGGGGAAAATAAGTGATGTTGAGATGATATTTGAGAAAAAAAAGCCTCGAGGTGAGCTTACCATTGTAATTGAGGGATTAAGATAATTACTTTTTTATCTTATAAATTCTAAAAAACATGCAAAAAGGATAGAAAATGGCAAAGGTAGTTGTAATTGGTGCCGGTATGATGGGAACTGCCTGTTCCTCTCACCTTATAAGAACAGGACACCAGGTAAATCTGTGGGGAACTGAATTAGATGGGGATATTATTGATTTACTCAGACAAAGAGGGATACACAAAACCCTACATGTATCTGTTCCACCTGGAATTAAATTTTTTCAGGCAGATGAGTTAGAAAAGGCCATGGATAAAAGAGAAATCGTGATAATGGCTGTTACCTCTTATGCTATAGGGAAAATTGCCAAAAAGGTAGTTCCTTTTTTAAAAGAAGGGGTATTTATCATAAATGTTGCTAAAGGTATTCCTCCTTCTCCTTATTTAACCCTGTGTGATTTAATTGAAAGTTTAATCCCCTCATCTCTTTCTAAAAAAGTCAGGGTAATTGGAATGGGAGGTCCCGCTCGAGCTTCCGAGCTTGTAAGGAAAATTTCCACTGAGGTAATATTTGGTGCAAAAGATGAAAGGACTGCTGAGTACTGCAGCAGAATAACTCGCAGCCCAAAATTTAAAACCAGTGCAACATCTGATGTTACCGGAGTTGAGCTATGTGCTGCAATGAAAAATGCCTATGCTATTTTTATTGGAATGTGTCATGGACTATCAGAAAAGCTCAAAATAAGTATGGACAATACTAAAGCTGCTCTTATGGGGCAGGCAATTTTAGAGATGTCCAGAATTATTATCCCCTATGGTGGAAAATTGGAAACAGTAATGGGACAGGCCGGGGTGGGGGATCTATACGTTACCATACAGGGAGGAAGAAATGGATCTTTTGGTAAACTCCTGGGTCAGGGTATGGATGTTAAGGAAGCCATGGAAAAAATGAAGGATCAAACTGTTGAAGGCTATATAGCTACAAGAGGAATGTACAGATTGGCAAAAGATCTTGAGGAAAAATCAATTATAAGTATAAAAGATGATCTTCCCCTGTTTAATGAACTTTACTCTGTTCTTTATGAGGGTAAGTCACCGGCTAAAGCAATAGAGGATTATTTCAATAAAGTTTGATATATTAGTTTCATCTTATTCCAAGGCCCCGGAGAAAATTATCCACACAAAAAGGCATCTTTTCGTGATAACCTCCTTCAAGAATGGCAAATACAGGTTTATTTAAGGTGGCTATGCCTTTTCCTATTTTGAAATAAGTTTCGGTTTCCAGGTTTAAACTGAGCAAACTTTCGCTTCTATGAGCATCAAATCCCGCAGAGATAGCAATAAGAGAGGGAGAAAACTCCCTTATTTTCTCAATTCCCTCAAGAAAAAACCTCATAAACTCAGGTTCTTCACATCCAGGAGAAAGGGGGAAATTAAGAGCGTTCCCTTTTGATTTTAGACCTGTTCCTGGATAGGCAGGAGATTGATGCAGAGAAAAATACAGTACTCTTCTTTCTCCCCGGAATATATCCTCGGTTCCATTACCGTGATGCCCGTCAAAATCAACTATGGCAACTTTATCTACTTTACCAAGAGCCCAGGTTGTGGCAATTGCTATGTTGTTAAAATAACAAAATCCTCCTAAATAGTTTCTCCCCGCATGATGCCCAGGGGGTCTTAACAAGGAGAAACTATTTTCTCCACTTAAAGCTTTTTTAGCTGCCTGAATAGCACCCCCCGCTGATAGCATTGCATAGATATGGATATTTTCAAGATTGGGAGTATCAGGATCAAAAAAATTGTTGTTTTTCACCCTTTCAAAATGGGAGGAAGTATGAACCAAAAGAATATCCTCCTTTTGGCAGGATTTTGCCTCCTCAAATTTATATCTTTTTTTGGCAAGATACTCATAAACTACTCTTACTCTATCCGGAGATTCTGGATGTCCCGGAAAGATGTATTCAAGACATTTCTCAGAAAAGATGACCATTTTTCCCTCTATCAAAGGATACCCCTCTCGGCAAAGCTGAAGTATCCGTATTTACCAACTATAATATGATCCACAACTTTTATATCCACTGTCTTTACCGCCTCACTAATGGTCTGAGTTATCCTCCTATCCTCATTGGATGGCTCAGGATAACCACTTGGATGATTGTGTACAAGCAATAATCCCTTAGCATGATGACCAAGAGCAGATTCAATAATACGTCGAGGATAAATTACCGCCCTGTCAATTGTTCCTTCCTGGATAATTTCACTATCAATAACCTCGTTTTTGGTATTCAGGTATATGATCATAAAAGCCTCATTGGGAAGGCCTGATAGTTTTACCCTTGCAAAATCCACTGCAGCCTGAGGCGAGGAGACAAGATCCTTTTTCTTAATTCTTTCGGCAAGATAGCTGCAGAAGATCTCTTTCACAACTTTTATAAGGATAGCTGATACTGATCCAACACCTCGAATAGCCTTAAGCTCTTCCATACTGGCATCAAAAACACCGCTAAAGCTACCAAATTTTTTGATAAGTTGCTTTGCAACTGGTTTTACATCTTTTCGGGGGATGGCATAGGTTAAAAGAAGTTCAAGAAGCTCATAATCGTGCATTCCCTTTGACCCTGCCCTCTGGAACCTTTCTCTAAGACGTTCCCTGTGTCCAATATAATGGGGCTTAACCTTTTTATTCATAATAATTATAGAATAAATTAAACTTTATATACCCGGAGTTTAATATATCTACTGATAATGTCAAAATCCCTGTCCTTATGAAACACCTCCAGATTGTTCTCAATAGCTATTGCTGCTATAAGAGAATCCACGATACTCCTAATAGTGTCAATATTCTCAACCTGAAATTGGGACAGTTTTTCCACAATATTCCTCTAAAAGGCTCTCTGGGTATCCCTAAGGAAACCCTCTTTTTGGCGAGAAGATGATTTTGCCCTTC
>JAGGTG010000248.1 GCA_021163905.1 Candidatus Aerophobota bacterium | reverse complement strand
GAGGCCGTCTTCCGTGGGATACCCAGGAGCCCTTAAAATAGAAAGTCTTATGAAAGGTGTCCCAATTTCAGCTTTGGTTTATTTGACATCTTCAGTTAAATTGTTAGCATAATTAGAACTTAAAAATACACAGATTTTTAACTAAAATTAAAATTTAATAAAAATAAAGGAGAGAAAAAATTGAAGGCGGCTGTATTTTATGGTCCAGGCGACATAAGAATAGAAAATAAGGATAAACCAAAACCAGCTCCAGGAGAAGTTTTAATTAAAATAAAGAACTGCGCTGTTTGTGGAACTGATGTTAGAATTTACTCTTACGGTCAGGCAAATGTTAAACCTCCGCATATAATTGGTCATGAAATAGCGGGAGTAATAAGTGAAATAGGGGAAGGTGTGGAAAGCTGCAGGGAAGGGGAAAGGGTAACTGTTGTAACCTGTGTTGGATGTGGTGTATGCGATTTCTGTCTTGATGGAAGAGTCAACCTGTGCAAAAAATTAAAGGCAATTGGTTATTACTACAGCGGTGGATTTGCTGAATATATGATTGTTCCTCGAGAAGCCGTTCAGCAGGGAAATATTTTACCTCTTCCGGAAGACCTGCCCTTCGATGAGGCAACTCTGGCAGAGCCTTTATCCTGCTGCATAAATGGCCAGGAATACCTCAATATAGATATGGGAGATACAGTGGTAGTGATAGGAGCAGGACCTATTGGATGTATGCATGTTGAATTAGCCAAGGTTTCAGGAGCCACAAAAATCATCCTTGCCGATATTTCATCTCAAAGATTAAAGCTTGCTCAGAGAATAAAAGCGGATATTTACGTTAACTCTCAAGAAGAGGATCTTGTTAAAAGGGTTCTTGAAGAAACTAAGGGAGAAGGAGCAGATGTTGTTATAACTGCCTGTCCTTCTCCTCAAGCCCAGCAGCAGGCACTCGAGATGATTAGAAGTCGGGGAAGGATAAGTTTTTTTGGAGGATTACCCCACGATAGATCTAAAGTTACTCTTGACACCAATATAATACACTACAAGGAAATCTCAATATATGGGGCCTTTGCCTCTCACCATTTACAGTATAAAAAAGCTATAGAGCTTTTATCATCTGGTCGAATTGAGGGGAAAAAATTCATAACCCACCATTTCCCTCTGGATCAGCTTGTAGAGGCTATCCAAAAGGTAAAAAAAGGAGAAGCTCTCAAAGCCGTAGTGATAATGGAATAATCCAATGATTTCAAAGGAGCTAACCAATGGCTGTAAACTTAGGTATTAATCTTTCTTTTGTGGGAACACGTTTTACCGAACCGGAGGAGTGGACAAGAATCGTGGCAGAAGAATTCAGAGTAAAATACGTCCAGTTTTTCAGTGATTTAATGGATCCAATTATCTGTCCTCCAGACGTAAGGGAAAAAACATGCAAAAGGATAAGGCAGCTCTGTAATAATTATGGACTAATTATCCATAGTAATTTTTCTGGAACTATTCCTCACTGTTTAAACCTCTTGCTTCATCCTGATAAGAAGATGAGGGAAGTTGCCGTTAAATGGTTTGAAAATGGCATAGAGGATACTGTAAGAATGGGAAGTAAAGGTTATGGAAGTTTTCTTGGCGCCCTCACCAGAAAATCACTGTTCGATCAGGACAAAATGAGAAGTCTCATCGATGAGACTTTAAAAAACTGGAAACACATCTCCACCGTTGCTAAAGAGAAGGGGCTTGAGTTTTTGCTATTTGAACCTATGTCCTCTGAAAGAGAAATCCCTTCAACTATTGAGCAGACAAAGTGGTGGTATCAGAAATTAAATGAAGTTTCTGAACTACCCGTACACCTTCTCGTAGATGTTGGACATGGAAACGTAAATTCGGGTAATAAGAAAGATGCAGATCCTTATGCCTGGCTGGAAGAGCTAAAAGATAAGATCCTCGTTGTTCACCTTCAACAAACCGACAGATCCAGCAGTAAACACTGGCCCTTCATTCCAGCTTATAATGAAAGGGGAATAATCGACCCGCAAAGGATAATGTCAATATTATCAAAAAATAAAAAAAAGGAGGTTTTTCTCTTTCTGGAGGTGATGTATCCTCCTTTTGAACCCGCTGATAAGCTTATTGTTGAACACATAAAAACATCTATTACCTATTTAAAGGAAATTATTGATAATTATCAATAATTCAAAATTTAATTAAAAAATTAAAGAAGGTAAAAATGGATAATATCTATGAACTTTCAGCTCATGAGATCTGCAAATTAATAAGAAGAAAAGAGGTCTCGGTAGAGGAAGTTATAACTTCTCAGTTTAACAGGATAGAAAAAGTAGAGGAGAAAATAAAGGCTTTTCTCTCACTTTATAAAGAAGAGGCTTTAGATGAGGCGAGACAATGGGACAAAAAAATCTCTCAGGGTAAAAAAATCCCACCTCTTTGTGGTGTCCCTATTGCTATTAAGGATGTTATATGTATTAAAGATAAATTAACTACCTGTGCTTCCCGAATTCTGCAGAATTTCCGTCCACCTTACTCTGCAACTGTGATTGATAAAATAAAAAATGCAGGATGTATAATCATAGGAAAAACAAACATGGATGAGTTTGCTATGGGATCATCTACAGAGAATTCAGCATTTCAAATCACCTACAATCCCTGGAACCGGGAAACCATTCCTGGAGGTTCAAGTGGAGGATCGGCTGCTGCTGTTGCCGGTAGAGAAGTCCCCATTGCTCTGGGATCTGATACAGGAGGATCAATTCGTCAACCAGCAGCACTATGCGGAGTTGTAGGTTTGAAGCCAACTTATGGAAGAGTCTCTCGATATGGACTTGTGGCTTTTGCATCCTCACTTGACCAGATAGGACCCCTGACTCGTGATGTCACCGATTGTGCTCTTTTGCTTAAAATAATCAGTGGAAAAGATAAGATGGACTCAACATCGGTTAACTACCCTGTACCGGATTATCTTGAATACCTCATTCCCGATCTTAAAGGGGTTAAACTTGGACTTCCCAGAGAGTACTTTGTAGAAGGTATAGAAAAAGAGGTAAGGGAAAAAGTGATGCAGGCTACAAAAGTTATGGAGGATCTTGGTGCAGAAATTGAGGAAACATCCCTTCCTCACACAGAATATGCAATAGCCACCTATTATCTAATAGCCACCGCTGAGGCAAGTTCTAACTTAGCCAGATACGATGGAGTTGGATATGGATATAGATCTAAAGAAAAGCTTGATATGATTGGAATGTATAAAAAAACAAGAAGGGAAGGATTTGGAGATGAAGTAAAGCGAAGAATCATGCTGGGTACTTATGTTTTATCCAAAGGTTACTATGAAAATTACTACGGCAAGGCTCAGAGAGTACGAACCTTAATAAGAGAAGATTTTGAAAAGGCTTTTAAAAAATTTGATGCTCTAATAACTCCCACATCTCCAACGGTTGCTTTTAAAATAGGGGAAAAAATTGATAACCCTCTACAGATGTACCTTTCTGACATTTTTACAATTTCAGCTAATCTTGCTGGTATTCCGGGTATCTCTATACCCTGTGGACTTGGCCGTAATGGCCTGCCTGTAGGGCTTCAAATCCTGGGGAAACCCTTTGATGAAAAGACCATCCTTAGAATTGCCTATGCCTATGAGCAAAATACAGAGTGGAGAAAAATGAGGCCAGAAATTTAACCTGAATTCGGTAAGCAAAAATAAAACTTCCTGCTGGATAGGGATTAAGTTTACTCGTCCTTTTAAAGTTATTCAGAGTAGCAGGTTTCATAGACTTAAAACTAATAAAGGAGAATTATTTTGGACAGACAAGAAGTACCTAATTCTAAAGGAGCTCCGGTATTTGTGATTAAAGCTAAGACTCTTCCAGAGGGATGGGAAAGATCCGTAATTACCTGCTGGGAGAGAGGAACTCCCGTAAAAACAGAGTACGATAGACCAGGTGATCCTCCATCCCGGGATTGTACCATGATTGTTGAAGTGGAGGATCCTTTTAAAGAACCAAGAATTCACAGAGCCTTTCCTGCTGGGTTGGAGGATCTTGAAATTTACCGTCAGGAAGTTTTATTTGGGGTTCATGATGACTGGATCAAACCAGAGGAGGGAAAATGGGAATACACCTACCATGAAAGATTATTTAACTATAGCGTCCCAGGAGTAAATAATCCTGTGGATCAAATAAAATTTGTGGTAGATAAATTAACCAAAACCCCTCATTCCAGAAGAGCTCAGGCTGTTACCTGGAAATGCTGGGTAGATCCCAAATTTGACGATCCACCCTGTCTGCAGCGTTTGTGGTTTCGTATTTTTGAAGATAGACTTCAGCTTAATGTTCATCTTAGAAGTAATGATGCCTTCAGAGCTGCTTTCATGAATATGTTTGCCTTTACTGAACTACAGAGGTTAGTGGCAGAAAAAATAAGTGAGAAAATGGGTAAAAAAATAGAAGTTGGCAAATATATCCATATTGCAGATAGCTATCATATCTACGGTTCTAATTATAAGCAATTTAAGGATTTTCTGGAAACTGTTAAAAAAAGAGAATTTAAGGATAGAGTGTGGACTACCTCTTTTGCCCTGCCTTTCTTTGAAGAAGGGAAACGCCGGTTAAAAAGGGAGAAGTAATTGGCAAAAGTTCTGGTTACAGGAGGAGCAGGATTTATAGGCTCTCACGTGGTAGATGGTTATTTAAGGGAGGGATGGGATGTAACTGTTGTTGATAATTTATCCAAAGGTAAAAAAGAGTATATTAATCCGGGGGCAAATTTTTATCAAATGGATATTCTCGATAATAAGCTAAAGCAGATCTTTAAAAAAGAAAGGTTTGATCTTGTAAATCATCATGCTGCTCAGGTAGAGGTTCGCCTCTCCACCGAAAATCCTCAACTGGATACAAAGATAAATATTCTCGGAACACTAAATCTTCTTAATATATGCAGAGAATATAAAGTCAAAAATTTCATATTTATAAGCTCTGGAGGAGCAATTTACGGGGACCCTTTTAGCCTCCCCGTTAAAGAAACCCATCCCAAAGCACCTCTTTCCCCTTATGGAATTAACAAATATACGGCAGAGCTTTACCTTTTCTTTTATAAAAAGGCATTTGGGATTAACTATTTATCCTTAAGATACGCAAATGTCTATGGCCCAAGACAGGATCCTTGTGGAGAAGCAGGAGTGGTTGCTATTTTTTCTGGAAAAATGTTAAGGGGGGATGTACCTACTATCTTTGGTGATGGGAAGCAAACAAGGGACTATATTTTTGTAGGTGATGTGGTAGATGCAAATATTAAGGCCACAAGGAAAATAGAAAAGCTAAATTTCGAAAAAATATCATCTCCAGATGATCTTGCCTATAATATTGGAACAGGAAAGGAAGAATCTGTTAACGAGATCTACACTATGCTATCCAGGTTAACAAAATTTGACAAACCTCCAGTTTACACAGATCCTCGCAAGGGGGAGGTGAGAAGAATATCTCTTGATCCCACAAAAGCAAGAGAAAAATTAAACTGGCAAGCTCAGCTCCCCCTTCTGCAAGGCCTTAGGAAAACAGTTGATTTTATCAATAATTTATCTTAAATTTGTTCACCTGCTTTTGCAAAAATTTCTCTTTCTCTTTCCTCAACTTCCCTTTCAAGTCTCTCAAGAAACTGTTTATTTTCCTCACGCAAAAGGTGCTTAAATCTTCCCTGGGCTTCCAGAAACTCACGAAGGGGTCTTCTCTTCCTGGGCTTGTAGGTTATGCGGTACTTACCATTTTCCACCTCATAGAGAGGCCAAAATCCTGTAAGTACAGCTAATTTTGCAATTTCAATGGTTTTATTTGCAGGATACCTCCATCCACGGGGACAGGGAGAAAGAATGTTTATGAAACTCGGACCATCTACCGACAAAGCTTTCTGGACTTTTCTTATAAGATCCATATGAAAAGCAGGGCATGCCTGGGCAACATAAGGAATATGATGAGCTGCTATTATCTGGGTCAAATCTTTTCTATTCTCACTTTTTCCCTGGGGAATAGCTTTACCCGGAGGAGTGGTTGTAGTATGACACCCCATAGGACTTGCACTTGAGCGCTGAATCCCTGTATTCATATAGGCCTCATTATCATAACAGATATAAAGCATTCTGTGCCCACGCTCAATAGCACCGGAAAGAGACTGAATTCCAATATCGTAAGTTCCACCATCTCCACCAAATGCTATAAACCTTATATCCTTATCAATTTTGCCTTTTTTCTTTAGGGCACGATAAGCAGTTTCTACTCCTGAAATTGTAGCCGCAACGTTCTCAAATGCAGAGTGAATCCAGGGAATTTTCCAGGCAGTGTAAGGATAAATCGTTGTTGCAACTTCAAGACAACCCGTAGCACAACCAGCTACAACGGGAACATCTGTTGCCAGAAGTACCTGTCTCACAATTATTCCAGCCCCGCATCCAGGACAAAGTCTGTGTCCTCTGGAAATAAGTTCTTCTTTTTTAGAAAGTTCTTTAAGAGAAGGCATTTTTATCTCCTATTCTCTTACTCCCAAGTAATTTACGAGATTTTCAACTTTTCCTGTTTTTTTGATATTTAAAAGATCATGTGCAACTTTTTTAATATGTTCAACGGTGGTTTCCCTTCCTCCCAATCCATATATATAGTTTACCACCAATGGTTTTTTATCCTCCTCGTAAAGGGCAGATCTTACCTCTGTAAAAATAGGTCCACCAAGTGCTCCAAAGGAGGCTGAGCGATCCATAACTGCTACAGCCACTTTTCCTTTAAGAGCTTCTTTAATCTGCTGGTAGGGAAAGGGGCGAAATACCCTTATCTTTAAGATTCCAACATCTATACCCTGTTCCTTAAGCTCAAGAATAGTAGCCTTAGCTGTTCCTGCAGTAGATCCGGTAACTATTATTACCAGATCTGATTTTTCTAAATTAAACTCCTCCAGTAATCCGTAAGTTCGTCCGGAGATTCTTCCGTAATCTCTACCAACCTGTTCTATAATGTCAGGAGCTTTATCTATAGCTTCTATCTGTTGTCTTTTATGCTCAAAGTAATAATCAAAAAGGTCAAGGGGACCATATGTTAAAGGATGATCGACATCCAGAAGAGGGTAATCTGGCTTGAACTCTCCTATAAATTTTCTCACCACCTCATCTTCCAGAAGTTCCACTCTTTCTGTTCCATGAGAGATAATAAATCCATCAAAACAAACCATAACCGGCAGTAAAAGTTTTTTGTTTTCTCCTATTTTTACTGCCTGGATTAAGTTATCGTAAATTTCCTGACAGTTCTCACTATAGATCTGTATCCACCCAGAATCCCTTGCTCCCATTGAATCAGAATGATCACAGTGGATATTTATAGGCCCACTTAAGGCCCTATTTACAACCGACATAACTATTGGAAGCCTGTATGAGGCTGCTATATAAAGAATCTCCCACATGAGAGCAAGCCCATTGGCCGAGGTGGCAGTCATAGCTCTTGCTCCTGCTGAGGCAGCACCAACACAGGCACTCATAGCTGAATGCTCACTTTCCACTCTGATCATTTCCGTATCTACTTTCCCATCAGCTACAAACTGTGAAAAATTCTGAACTATCTCAGTTTGAGGTGTTATGGGATATGCAGCAACTACATCCGGATTTATCTGCCTCATAGCCTCAGCTGCAACTTCATCACCGGTCAACGCTTCTATTCTTGCCATTTACCTACCCCCTTTCTCTGATGACACTTTACCTGCACCTTCCCTGTACTTGGATTCTTCCACCATTTCAATAGCCCCAAAAGGGCAAACATCTGCACATATACCACAACCTTTACAGTGATCATAATGAAAACCCTTTCTCTTACCATCCTCCACTATAACAGAACCATCAGGACAGTAGATCCAGCATAAAAGACAATCTGTGCATTTCTCCTCATTAACTACTGGACGAAAGGTCCTCCAGCTTCCGGTAAGATACCTCTCGGCATTTCCTGCTTCCAGGATTAATCCACCTATAGGAATGTCTTTCCAACCCTTCTCTTTCATTCTGATTTAACCTCCTCATAAGCTCTTTTGATGGCAGAGATGTTTCCATCAATTATCTTAGAGCTAAACTTTTTCCCGAATTTTTCTCTCACTCCCTTCAAAACTGTATCAAGACTTAAAACAGGAACTGCCTTTATAAGAGCCCCTAACATGGGCATATTGGGTAGGTTTTTTCCCAGTATCTCAAGAGATATACCTGTGGCATCAACTGTGTATACCTTACCATGATTTAATTTCAACAGTTCCCTTATTTTTTTAGGTTCCTCATCTGTATTGACAAGAAGAATCCCTTCCTCGGGTAGACCTTCTGTAACATTTGCTGTTTCTAAAAGGGTAGAATCTAACACCACTACAGCATCAGGATTTGCAACATCGCAGTGGATCAGTATTGGCACATCACTTATTCTTGTAAAAGCCTTAATAGGAGCTCCTTCTCTTTCCGGACCGTACTCTGGAAATCCCTGAATGTACTTATCTTCTTTAAGGGCAGCTCCTGCAAGAAGAAGAGCAGCTGTTTTTGCTCCCTGGCCAGCCCGGGCGTGCCAGCGAATTTCAATTACTTTCTTCATGGCATCCCCCTTTTATTTATGTTATGAAACTTAAAAATCAACACATTTTATATCAAATAAAACAGTTGTCAAATATTGAGTTTTCCCTGAAATTGGGACAGTTTCTTGTAACTATGTGGGCTCTCTGGGTATCCCACGGAAGACGGCCTCGC
>JAGGTG010000224.1 GCA_021163905.1 Candidatus Aerophobota bacterium | reverse complement strand
TCCCATTCCCGGTGTTGATATATCAGCCCTTGCACGCTCTACTCTTTTTCAAACGGGAGCATTTGGTCTGATGAATATATTTGCTGGGGGAGCTTTGAGAAGAATGTCAATATTTTCCCTCGGGGTTATGCCTTATATAAGTGCATCTATTGTACTTCAACTTTTAACTGTGGCAATCCCTCGACTTGAAGAACTTGCAAAGCAAGGTGAGGAGGGTAGAAAAAAGATAAATCAATACGCCAGATTCTTGACCATTCCAATAGCGGCCATTCAGGGAGTTGCTCTTTGTACCTGGATTCAATCAATAAACAACGGCGCTTTCGTTTATGTAAGAGGTTTTAGTTTTCTTTTTCCAGCTGTTTTAACCTTAATTACTGGAACAATACTTCTTATGTGGATAGGAGAGAAAATTACAGAAAGGGGTATTGGAAATGGGATTTCACTGATAATATTTGCAGGTATTGTTTCCAGAATTCCATCTTCTGGTGGTAATATTTTGAGGTTAGCCCAGACAGGGCAGCTTGCTCCCTTTGCCATATTCCTGTTTGCTATAATTGCAGTTTTAATTACAGCGGCAGTGGTGGTTATATACCAGGCTGAGAGAAGAATTCCTATAAGGTATGCAAGGAGAATAGTGGGAAGGCGTGCCTATGGAGGCCAGACAACATACCTGCCTATCAGAATAGGAGGGGTAGGAGTAATAGCTATAATTTTTGCCATTTCTGTACTTCTATTACCATCAACAGTGGCAAGGTTTATAAATTCTCCTTTAGCTCAAAGTGTTGCTCGCTGGCTTTCCCCTGGTTCTATATTTTACTATACGCTTTATGCTCTGGCAGTCATTTTCTTTACCTTCTTTTACACTGCAGTTGTATTTAACCCTATTGAGGTTTCCAACAATATGCGCAGGTATGGGGGGTTTATCCCTGGTTTGAGACCTGGTAGGCCCACTGCTGAGTATATCACCGGGGTTTTAACAAGGGTTACCTTTATGGGGGCTTTGTTTTTTGCCTTTGTAGCTGTGATTCCATTAGTAATAAATCAGAGGATCCTTTATAATAGTTTTCCCTTTGGTGGTACATCCATACTAATTGCAGTTGGTGTTGCACTTGATACAGCTCAACAGTTAGAGTCTCATCTTTTAATGCGTCACTATAAGGGTTTTATTAAAGGGAGGACTTTGGGATGAGAATTGTGATACTGGGCCCTCCCGGGTCAGGAAAAGGAACTCAGGCTGAAAAGTTATCTGAAAAATTTGGGTTAAAACATCTATCTGTGGGTGATCTTTTAAGAGAAGCTGTAGCTAATGGTACTGTTTTAGGTAAGAAGGCAAAGCCATATATGGCTAAGGGTGAGCTGGTACCGGATCCAATTATTCTTGATTTGATAAAGGAGTATATAGATAAATATTCAGATGGTTTTATACTGGATGGGTTTCCGAGGAACTTAAATCAGGCAAAGGAACTTGATGAATATTTAAAAGAACATCAGAAAAACCTTGATATAGTTTTAAACATCGATGTTGATGAGAATACAGTTATAGAAAGACTTAAGGGCAGATTGGTGTGTCCTAAATGTGGGAGAGTTTACAGTGTAAATTCTCTGCCCTCGAGTATGGTGTGTCCCAGATGTGGAGCTAAGCTGGAACATAGAATGGATGATAATGAGGATACTATAAGGAATAGAATGAGAGTTTATCAAAAGCTAACTTTACCTCTTATAGACTATTATAAAAAGAGAGGTCTTTTACATAATATATCAGGTAAAGGTTCTCCTGATGAGGTTTTTGAGAGGATAGTTAAACTTCTATGATTTATTTAAAATCCAGAGAAGAGATAAATTTAATTAAACAAAGCGGAAGGATAATAGGGGAGATATTTGAAAAGGTTAAAGGTAAGATAAAAGGAGGGATAACCACTCAGGAATTGGATGAGTGGATAGATAGCTTTATCAGAAAGAAGGGAGCTCAGTCAGCTTTTAAGGGTTACAGGGGTTATCCTAAGTGTTGCTGCATTTCTGTAAATGAGGAAGTCGTGCATGGAATACCTTCATCAAGGGTTATTAAGGAGGGAGATATAGTATCTATCGATGTAGGAGTTAAATTAGATGGCTATATAGCTGATGCTGCAAGAACTTTTCCAGTTGGAAAAATATCAAAGGAAAAAGCGAGGTTGATGAGTGTAACAGAACAGGCTCTTTATCTGGGAATTAGACAGGTAAGGGTAGGAAATAGAGTAGGGGATATAAGTCATGCTATTCAGACGTGGGTTGAAAAAAATGGTTATTCTGTCGTGAAGGTACTGTTTGGTCATGGGGTTGGTTATTTCTTGCACGAGGATCCTGTGGTCCCAAATTTTGGAAAAGCTCACCGGGGAGAGCTGCTTCAAGACGGAATAGTTCTGGCAATAGAGCCTATGGTAAATGCAGGTGGTGATAAGGTGAGAGTTCTGAATAACGGGTGGACAGTTGTAACCTCGGATGGTAAACCTTCTGCTCATTTTGAACATACAGTGGCCCTGGTAGATGGAAAAGTGATGATTTTAACCAGATAAGGGGTTATTATTTTGGCAAAAGAAAAATTAATAAGAACATCTGGCATAGTAGTTGAGACTTTACCCAATGCTACATTTAGGGTTGAGCTTCCAAGTGGACATAAGGTTTTAGCTCATGTTTGTGGAAAAATGAGAATGAAATTTATTCGTATTCTTCCCGGAGATAAGGTGAATCTGGAAATCTCACCTTATGATCTTTCCAGGGGTAGAATAATTTACAGGGAGGGGAAACATAGAAAATGAAGGTGAGATCATCTGTAAGGAAGATATGTAAGAAGTGTAAAATAATAAGAAGAAAAGGTGTAGTGAGAGTCATTTGCGAGAATCCTAAGCATAAACAACGTCAGGGGTGAACTTATGGCAAGAATAGCAGGAGTTGAACTTCCTCCTAATAAGAAAGTGTGGATAGGGTTAACTGCAATTTATGGAATAGGTCGAAGTAGTTCACAGAAGATCCTTAAAGATGCTAATGTTAACCCTGACACCAGGGTTAGGGATCTTACAGAGGATGAGATAAACCGACTTAGACATATAATTGAGAGTAACTACAAAATAGAAGGGGACCTTAGAAGGGAGATAAGCGGGAATATCTCGAGGTTAATAAGTATAGGATGCTATAGAGGAATAAGGCATAAAAAAGGACTGCCAGTTAGGGGACAGCGAACAAGATGTAATGCCAGGACTCGTAAAGGTCCTCGTCGTACTGTTGGTAGAAAGAAAAAGAAAAAATAGGAGATAATATATGGCTGCTAAAAGGAGAAAAGAGAAAAAGAAAAAAAGAGAAAAGGTCGAAGAAGGAATGGCTCATATTCATTCCACTTTTAATAACACTATTATTACCATCACCAATCTTAATGGAGATGTGCTTTGCTGGTCTTCAGCTGGAGTTGTTGGTTTTAAAGGGACCAAGAAAGGTACACCCTTTGCTGCTCAAAAAGTTGCCGAAGATGTTGTGAAAAAGGCTCAGGAAAATTACGGGCTTCAAAGGGTAATTGTAGTGGTTAAAGGACCCGGTTCAGGAAGAGAAACAGCAATAAGAACTCTTCAAGCAGCTGGATTGAGAGTAGTTGCAATAAGAGAGGCAACACCTATACCTCACAATGGATGTCGTCCTCCTAAGAAGAGAAAAGTATAATAGGAGAAAAAGATGGGTTTATCTCTGGAAAGTAAATGTGTTCGTTGCCGCAGGTTAAATACCAAGTTGTTTCTTAAGGGAGAAAAGTGTTTTACCAAGAAGTGTGCTCTTGAGAGAAGAAAAAGAGGTCCGGTAATTTCTGAAAGGAGGATGTCCCAATATGCACGTCAATTACGTGAGAAACAGAAATTACGATTAAAATATGGGGTTACAGAGACACAATTTGAGCGATACTATGAAAAAGCAGAAAGAATGAGTGGATTAACAGGAGAGGAGCTTTTGCGTCTCTTGGAGAGGAGACTGGATAATGTAGTGTGGCGAATGGGTTTTTGCAGCTCTCGATCTCAGGCTCGCCAGTTTATTACCCATGGTCATTTTTTAGTCAATGGACGTAAGGTAAAAGTTCCTTCTTATCTCGTTAATCCAGAGGACATAGTAGAACCTACCGAGAAGGCTAAGAAATTTGAACTTATAAAACAAAATATTAAGAATTCATCTAATAGGGCAATTCCGGGCTGGTTAGAGGTGGATACTAAATCACTGGTAGGTAAAGTTGTAAGACTTCCAGAGAAGGAGGAACTGGATCAAGAGGTAGATGTTTCTCTTGTAGTGGAGTACTACTCCAGATAATTTAATTAACTACTAAAAAGGAGGAGTTGGTGAGGGGATTAATTAAACCTAAAAAGATAAAAATTGAAGAAGAAACTTTTTCCCAGACCTACGGTAAGTTTACAATTGAGCCTCTGGAGAAAGGTTACGGTATAACCTTAGGCAATTCTTTACGCCGCATACTCCTTTCCTCTATCCCTGGAGCTGCTGTAACCTCTATAAGGATAGATGGAGTGATGCATGAGTTTTCCACCATACCCGGGGTTAAAGAAGATGTTCTTCAGATTATCCAGAATTTAAAAAAGTTAAGGGTGAAGCTATACACCGATAAAGAAAAACAGGTTATAATTGATGAGATAGGACCTCTTGAAGTTAAAGCGCACCATATTAAAGTAGATAGTGAGGTTGAAATTATAAATCCAGATCTTCATATTGCTACTTTAAATGATAAAAATACCCATCTTTTCATGCAGATAAATCTTGGTTTGGGAAGAGGCTATGTAGAGGCAAATGAGAACAAAAAAAAGGATCAGCCCATTGGTACTATACCTGTTGATTCTATTTTCACTCCTGTTATAAAGGTTAAATATGAGGTAGTTCCAACCAGAATTGGTAGAAAAACCAATTATGATTGTCTGATTATGGAGATTTTTACTGATGGAACAATAGCACCTGATGAGGCTCTCACTCAGGCTGCCAAGATTTTGCAGGAGTATGCCGAGGTGTTTACATTAGATGAGGGTAGAAAGGAAAGAGAAAAGGAAAAACTCAGGGAAGAATTTTTAGCAAGGGATATTGAAGAGGTTGGTCTTCCAACTCTGGCTATAAATGCACTGAAAAACAAAGGAATAGTGAAAGTCAGAGACATTGTTGAGAAGGGCTCCAAGGAACTTTTAATGATTCACAATTTTGGAGAAAAATCACTTGAGAAACTGAGGAAAAAGTTGGCTGAATACAATTTGGACTTAAAAGGGAGAGAAGATGAGACATAAGAGAAAATTAAAAAAACTATCAAGAACCAGAGATCAACGCAGGTCTTTGCTTTCCAATCAGGTTAGTAATTTGCTTTTCAGGGAGGAGATTACAACTACACTTCCCAAAGCTAAAGAGATGGTTAAATTAGCAGAGAGGATGATTACTCTTGCAAAAGATCCCTCAGTTCATCATCGAAGGCTGGTTCGTAGAGTTGTTAAGGACAGGCAAACTGTAAATAAGCTTTTTTCAGTTGTTGCTCCCAGGTATCAAAATCAAAAGGGGGGTTATACAAAAATAGTAAAGATAGGTTATCGCAGAGGAGACGGTGCTCTTATATGTAAAGTGAAATTAGTTTAAATGAGTTTTCCTCATGGTTTTAATTTTTTATTATAATGGGGAATATAAAACTGGTTTTGGAATATGATGGAACTAATTATCATGGATGGCAGATTCAGCCTGATGTTCCCACAATTCAGGGACAGGTTCAGTATGCTCTGAAGAAGATTTTTAAGCAGGAAATTATTGTTATAAGTGCAGGTCGAACTGACAGGGGTGTTCACGCCAAAGGGCAGGTCGTGAATTTTAGGATTCCTCGTTCTTTTCCTCCCCATAGGCTTCTGTTAGCTTTAAATAGTGTTCTTCCCAGGGATATAAGAGTTAGAAAGGTCCAGGAAGTGTCAGATCACTTTCATGCCCGATACAGTGCTTCCTATAAGATTTACAGATACATTATATATAACGGAGCTATTGTTCCACCATGGTTCAGGAATTTCAGTTGGTGGGTTATACCCTCCCTGGACTGTGACAGGATGAGAGACGCCAGTTTATATTTAATAGGAAGATACGATTTTTCATCTTTTCAGAATCAGGGAAGTCCTTCTTTCTCACCTGTTAGAAATGTAGAGAAAATAAAGATAAGTAAAAAAAATTTTTTTATATCTATTCTTATTAAGGCTGATGGATTTTTGTACAGAATGGCAAGAAATATCACCGGTACACTGGTAGAGGTAGGTAGAGGTAAATTATCCCCTTCGGATATAGGTGATATTCTTATGGCCAGAGATCGCAGAAAGGCAGGTCCAACTGCTCCTCCTCATGGACTTTACCTGTGGAAGGTGGGTTATCCTAAAAGGTTTCAATGTTAGTTGATTTCTTATTGTTTGGTTGAAATTTTCAAGGTGAAAACCGGATTCTGAAAAAGTGTCCCAATGTCAAATTGGATTTTTTGACAAAACTCCTTCTAAGGGTAAAATTTAGCAAGAGGATAAGTTAATGTTATGTCAGATCTGTAAAAAGCGAGAGGCTACAGTTTACATTAAACAGGTAATTAATGGTAAGGTTACAGAACTCCATCTTTGTGATAAATGCGCGGAAAAAGAGGGATTGAATGAATCTTTTTTTGCCCCGGGTACTATTTTTGCTAATTTAATAACAGGATTGAGTTTTTTAGAATCCTCACTGGAGCTGGAAGAAGAAACTAAGTGTCCGGGCTGTGGAATTTCCTACAGCGAGATAATGAACAAGGGAAAAATTGGTTGTTCTTTCTGTTATGATACTTTTGGTGATTACCTTACTCCAATTTTGGAAAGAGTTCACGGAAGAGTTACCCATAGAGGTAAGGTTCCCCGTAGAATAAGGACAAAGGGTAGATTATTAGAAAAGGCAATTTATAACCTTCGGCTTAAGCTTGAGGAGGCAGTTAAAAAGGAGGAATACGAGAGAGCAGCTCGACTCCGGGATAAAATAAAAAAGTTAAAAGAAAAAGATGAATATAGGCAAAGTTTTTGAAGTTCCTAATAGGTGGGTAAAAGCAGATGGTCCTCAAGCCGACATTGTGTTTAGTTGTAGAGTAAGGTTAGCCAGAAATTTGCGGGATTTTGTATTTCCTCCCTGGGGAAAAAAGTCTCATCTAAAAGAAGCTGCAAGACTGATTTTAAAGACAATTGAAAATAGTGATTATTTTAAAAACCACTGGGTATTTGATATGAACAGGATATCTTTACTGGAAAGGGAGTTTTTACTGGAAAGACATCTAATCAGTAAAGAATTTACCAGGGGGGATGAAACACAATTTCTGGTAACTGTTCCTGGAGAAACTATTTCCATAATGGTAAATGAAGAGGATCATTTAAGAATTCAGACAATTTTATCCGGGCTTCAACTGATGCAGGCCTGGGAGATATGTAACAGCGTGGATGATAGATTAGATAATTCCCTGGAATACGCCTTTTCTCCAAAATTTGGCTATCTTACCTCATGTCTTACAAATGTTGGAACGGGACTTAGAGCGTCCTGTATGTTGCACCTATCAGCTCTGGTGAGAACTTCCAGAATAGATGATGTTTTAAAAAATGTTTCTAAATTGGGACTTGTAACAAGAGGATTTTATGGAGAGGGAAGTAGAGCCCAGGGAGATTTTTTTCAGATTTCCAACCAGGTTACTCTTGGTTTGCAGGAGAAAGAAATTATCAGTACCGTTAGCAGAGTTGTTCGACAGGTAGTTAAAGAGGAGAAAAATGCCCGGGAGTATTTAATGCAACATAGTAGTTTAAAAGTTATGGATGAGGTTGGAAGAGCTTATGGTATCCTATCCAATGCCCATCTTATCAGTTATGAGGAGGCAATGGTACTTCTGTCTAAATTAAGACTTGGTGTCTGGATGGGTATTATTCCTTACAGTATCTCGGTGGATACCATTAATGAACTTTTTATTTCCATTGGTCCTGCTCAAATTCAGGTTAGCCAGGGAAGAAGATTAAGCAGGACTTCTCGAGATAAAATCAGAGCTAAAATGATTAGAGAGAAATTGTCAAATGCTTGATGATTCTTTACTTAGAAAAGTTGAAGAAACAATTAAAAGATTCAATATGCTATCTGCAGGTGATAAAGTAGTTGTTGGAGTTTCAGGAGGACCTGACTCTGTTGTTTTAATTCATCTGCTTTATCGCCTTAGAGCAAAATATAAACTGGATATATGGGCTGCTCATCTTAACCATTGTATAAGAGGTGAGGAGGCAAAGGAGGAAGAAAGATGGGTTAAGAGGTTTGCATGTGATCTTGGGATTCCTGTTATTTCTGAGTGTATTGATGTTCCTCTTCTGGCGAAGAAAAAAGGAATAGGGCTGGAGTTTACCGCCAGACAGGCAAGGTATAGCTTTTTGGAACATATAGCCAATGAAGTGGGAGCAAATAAAATAGCGATGGGACATACAGCTTCTGATCAGGCTGAAACTGTCCTGATGAGATTAATAAGGGGAAGTGGTGTAGATGGTTTAGCAGGTATTCCTCCAGTAAGGGGAAGAATTATCCGTCCTCTCATACAGACATTTAGATGGGAGATTGAAAAATACTGTAAAGAGCATGATCTTTCCCCAAGACAGGATTCCTCTAACAGGGATTTTTCTTTTCTTCGCAACAGAATTCGTTTTAAACTTATTCCCTATTTATCCTCAAGATATAACCCATGTATGGTAGAGGTTCTACTTCACACCGCTGATCTTCTCCAGATTGACAAGGACTTTTTGGAAGATATTACGGTAAGAGCCAGGAAGAGGGTGACAAGGAGAAAAAC
>JAGGTG010000086.1 GCA_021163905.1 Candidatus Aerophobota bacterium | reverse complement strand
CTTGAATATCTACCCAACTTCTATTTTTCTGTCAAGGTTTTTTTATATCATAAAATAATGCACCATACAATTAGAAAAATTTAAAGGACAGATTAGTCTGTGAAAAGGCGGGTATCCGGATAGATTTTTTGTTTTTGGCAGATAAAATCTATTTTTGTTATACTTATTAAATTAAATAGAACTCCATTGCTTGGCTAACTTATCTCTGGCTGGTTTATAGACCATCTCATAAAAATACCTCTGGGATTTTAAAATTCCCTCATCGTATTTTTTGCAGTGCTCCAGAGCCTCCTGCCAGGCCTGATTGAATTTTCCCTGGAATCGTGATTCAATTTGCTTTGAGAAATCCTCGGGAGTCTGGATTTTATCGCCAATTACAAAATAGGTAATACCATCTATTTCTACACTGTAGGCCATTTCATCTCCCAGGGTTATTGGTTTAAAAGTTTTGGTTATCTGTTCTCTTAACTTTGGTTCTATTTTTCCTTTTAATTTGGGCAGGCCAATTTTTTCTGGAGGAATAGCTTTTTTGAATCCTCTTTTTGCAGCAGCGTAAAATATAGCTCTGTTCAGGCCCCAGCTTTTAGCTGATTCCAGAGGAAATCCAAGCAGAAAAGCTCTTGCTGCCTGAAGGGTTGCCATCACCTGAAATCTTCCTACAGCCATTTTTTTCACCTCCCCGGTTTTATTTTTCTCCAGTCTGCTGTGGCCATAGGACCATCCTTGGATAGCTCATATTTAGAGGAAAGTTTTTTCACTACTATACCCTCATGTCCCTCTTTTACCATTTTAGTAAGATCTTCCTCTAAATTGGTTAAACGTTTCCATTTAGTCTTATAAAATGGCAATTCTAAACTAATTTCCTGAATTATCTTTTTACGTTTCCAAAGAGGAAGATTGCCTGTAAACCTGCCTTCATAAAAAATAACATCAAAGATATAGATAAGAGGGTCCGCTTTTGGATTCTTTGCTAAAAGAGAGGGAATGAATCTTCTACCTTTTGTAGAACAAAGTTCAGCATCTATTAAAGTTCCTGGAGGAAAAATTTTCTTTGCAGGCTCTATTAGATATTTAAGTTTATCTGTCCAGTTAGGATTTTTCTCAAGCCTTCTGCCCCAGAATTCTATCCTACTATCCTGATACTTTATTATCTGCAATCTCCATCCATCAAATTTTGGCTCCACTAACCACTTTCCTTGAAGTTCTTCCCCGAAATAAGGGATGGGTTGCATAAGCCAGATAGGACCTTTTAGTTCATATAAAGACATAATGATTTAAATAATCAGTCCCACCACATCTTTCCCGGTTTTTCCCTTAAAACTATCTGCTTTAAAAAGTCAACTGCTTTTTCAAATCCCTCTTCTAAAGATAAAAGGGCATCTTCATGTTCAATAGATAAGACATCATCATAACCCACCATACGCAGTGCAGTTATTATATCCTTCCAGGTCTTATAATCATGGCCGTATCCGATGGTTCTGAAAACCCAGGATCTTTCGTTAACCTTAGAATAGGACTTTGTGTCAAGAACACCGTTAAAAGAGGTATTAACAGGATCAATTCCTACATCCTTAATATGTACATGATATATAGCATTTCCCAGTTTTCTTATTGAACTTACAGGATCTATTCCCTGCCAGAAGAGGTGGCTTGGATCAAAATTTGCCCCAATTGTATCACCGACTGTACTTCTTAAGCGAAGTAAGGTTTCAGTGTTATAAACAGAAAAACCCGGATGCATTTCAATACAGATTTTAACTCCATGATCCTGTGCAAATTTTACCTCCTTTTCCCAGTAGGGAATAATCTTTTTCTCCCATTGCCATTTTACAACTTTACTGAAATCATCTGGCCAGGGACAAACCACCCAGTTAGGATACATGGAACTTTCTGAATCTCCCGGACATCCTGAAAAATTAATCACCCTTTTAACCCCCAATTTTTCTGCAAGAACTATAGTATCTCTAAATACCTTCTGATGTCTGGAAGCAATCTCTACCTGAGGATGAAGAGAGTTTCCATGGCAGGAAAGAGCACTGATAGTTAAACCTCGATCCTCAATTTTAAACTTAAATTCCTTAAGCCTTTCTTTACTGGATAAAAGCTCTTCCAGATCACAGTGTTTGGGTTGAGTGCAGTAGTTACCTGTGCCTATTTCAATAGCTTCAAGGCTTTTTTTAACGGCAAGATCCAGAACCTCATCCAGACTCATTCTAAAAAATTGCACAATAAATAAGCCTATTTTCATTTCCCTCTCCTCTTAAAAAATAAAGTGATTATTTATCCTCTGCGTGAAATCCCTTTATCCTTTCTTCCACTTATTCTTGGAAGCCAGGGAAGTTTTCCTTTTTTCAAATTTTCCTTACGGTTAAGCTTACTTACCGGAAACCGGTTTCTGTAAGTTTTATTAGCCATAATAGCTCCTTACAGTAGATCTTGAGCAATTACCTACCTTATGAATTTGGAAAAACTTCTAACCAACTCCTCTATTTTTTCCTCAAAGATTTCCTTATCCTCAGAGATAAAACAATCTCTCATATAATTTTGCATGATTAATACCCCTATTTTCCCAATTGCTGCTCGAACAGCACTAATCTGCATTAAAATATCAGAGCAGGAGGCATTCTTTTCAATCATCTTCTCCAGACCGCTTATCTGTCCTTTAGCCCTTTTAAGTCTTGATAAAAGATCGTTTTTTATTTTTTCATTTGTCACCATTATAGACCTCTTTTTTATATTATTTACTTAAATCTTTCCCAGGATAAAATCCATACTTTTTGAGGTATTGTAAATAAGAGCATGAGGGTATTGTGAGTAAGGAGGCAGTATTTCTGCTGTTAGATAATCATCATATCCTACTTCTCTGAGAGATGAAATGACAGCTTTCCAGTTTACATCTCCTTCCAGAAGGTCCACAAATCCCTGGACAGTACCTACTTCTTTTCGAAAATCTTTTATATGGACTTTTTTAATTCTTCTGCCAAGGATCTTTATCCAGTGTTCAGGATACCCTATTGGTAAAACATTTCCTACATCAAAATAAACTCCTATATACTCTGAGTTAAATTTATCGACAAAGTCCTTTAGCTCAAGAGGAGAAAGGAGAAATTTATTCCATACATTTTCAATTCCTATTGTCACTTTGTATTTCTCTGCCAGGCTAAGACACTCACTCAGCGTCTCAAATGCCCTTTTATAGGCAATATCATAAGGTATAATTTCTGCCTCAGGATTAAAAAATACATCAACTGCACCAGGAATAACAAGAACCGTATCAACCTCAAGATAAGATGCAAACTCCAGCATTTTCTTTACAATGTTTTTACCTTCTTCCCTTATCTCTTTTTTGTTACTGGTTAAAGTGTATTTCCAGAGCATACCTGTAGCCAGGCTACTTATTTTTATCCCTGTCTTTTTGGCAAGATCGAGTATTTTCTTAATATCATCCTTTGTAGAGTTTAAATTTATATCCCCCTTTTCCTCCAGGGAAAGTTCTATTCCTTCAAATCCAGCATCTTTTGCAAGTTGCATACATTCCTTTAAGCTTAACTCAGGCTTACCGGAAAGAACTCCAGGAAATGACCATATATTTATACTTTTTTTCATTCAACTCCTCCTATTTTTTCATTTTCAGCTCCTTTACAGACCTTCAGACAGACACCACATATATAATGACCTATATTCCATTTTTTTCTAAATTCTTTTAGTTGCTCAAAACAGGCAAGATGATTAAAATCCTCTTTTTTCTCACCAATGGCTCCAGCCGGGCACACCTTAAGGCATTTATAGCAATCTCCACAATCCATATCCAATTTTTTATCGGTTAAGAGTGGAAAATCGGTGAGAATACTCACAAGCCTTACTCTTGCTCCCCATTTTGGTGTAACAAGAAGATTGTTTCTCCCGATCCATCCAAGACCAGCCTCACTTGCAATTAATTTATGTGAAAGATGCCCTCGCTGATGCTCCCAGTCTATTACCTGAGATGCTGGAATGGGAAGAGCCTGGTAACCTTTTTTTTGAATAAAATTGGATAGTAAAAGAGCCACCCTATCAAGTAAATAATTAACCTGGCGATAATGATGAAGGTAAATTTGAGTAGGATGATCCTCAATATCATCTATTACGCTATTAGAAAGCCTAAAGGCAAGAGAAATTGCAAAGGGAAAAGTTTCAACGATCTGACGAGATATACCTATAACCTTTTGTTTTAAGCTATCTGTCATTTTTGCCACACCAAAGAGCGATATCCCCTGATCTAAAGCCATCTCCTTCAGCTGATTATAATTTTCCCTTTCCATTACCCGCACTCTATTTGCATTATATAAACAGAACTGTCTATGTCAAAAAATAAAATATGGTAAATTCTCGTTGAAAATAATGTGATTTCAGTAAGCTGTTTACATATATAGAGGAATTTTGTTGATTAAATGAGGAAAACAGAAGGAAAAATGTTAACTAAATTTAACAGTTGTAACTTGACAGAAAAAAAATAGATGGTAGTAAATATATGAGAACGTTACTACTCAGGTAAATTACTACATTTTTAAATAAATTGATAAGTTTTTAACATTAGAGGGAGAAAGTAGCCTGGCAATATTACTTTGGTGGGTAATAATAAATCTATTTATTATTAAGTTGCTGACAGTAAAGATCAAATGAGGAAAGAAAGAAAAAGTAACGTTACCATAAAGGATGTTGCCTTGAGAGCTGGAGTGTCCACTTCTACAGTAGGAAGAGTGGTAGGAAACTACGGATATGTAAGTGATGAAACCAGAAAAAAAGTACTTAAGGCAATGAAAGAAATTGGATATTACCCTAATGCTATTGCCAGAAGTTTGAAAAGAAGGCGTACTCAAACTATAGCTTATCTTGTCCCCAGTATAACCAATCCCTTTTTCTCTCAAATAGCAACCTCCATTGAGGATCTTGCCTCATCTCATGAGTACAATCTGATACTTTGTAATGCAGGTACAAAAGCTGATAAATTGAGAAAAATAACCAACATGCTTTTAGAGAACAGGGTAGCAGGCATAATACATTCACTACCCTGCACAGATGCTCTGTATAATCTTGTAGAGGTTTTTCAGAGTGCACATATCCCTATTGTCTCCGCAAGTGGTTCTCGTAGATTTTCCGAAGTTGATAGGGTAATGGCAGATGATATACAGGGTGCAAGGGATGCCACAAGATTTCTTCTGGAACTTGGTCACTCCCGCATTGCACTTCTTGCCGTTAAAAACAGTACCACCAGCAAACTAAGAACTAAAGGGTACAAAGAGGCCTTTCAGCAAACAGGAAGGAAACTGCACGAAGAGCTAATTGTTGAAGGTCCTGATTTTAGCGAAGATTCTGGTTATACATTGATGAAGGTGCTTCTGGGTAGAAGCAAACCTCCTACAGCAGTAGTTGCCTTTAACGATGTTATGGCTGTTGGTGCCATACGGGCTATTAAGGAGGAGGAGTTGTCTATCCCTGAGGATATTTCTCTTATAGGCTTTGATGATACCATTGCCAGGCTAACTCAACCTCCGCTTAGCTCGGTAGCTCTTCCAATGGGAGAGATTGGTAGAGTAGCAATTAGAATTTTGCTGGATAGAATTGAGGGAA
Organism: Candidatus Aerophobota bacterium; assembly: GCA_021163905.1. Lineage (GTDB taxonomy): Bacteria > Aerophobota > Aerophobia > Aerophobales > B3-G15 > JAGGTG01. Next base: position 3,303 of record JAGGTG010000086.1, on the reverse strand, counting down.
AGGATACCGGAGAGCCAAAAAAAGTGGTTCTTAAGGAAAAACTTGTGGTAAGAGATTCAACAGGGCAATTAGGTACAGGTCATGGTTAACCTAAATAGTAATAGGAATTGTGAGATAAAAGCCAAAAATAGACAAAAAGTACAAAAGAACTAAGTCTTTAAAGGAAAGAGAATGTCAAGGACAAAACCTCTTATTTTTCTGCTGGTTATTCCATTTTTATTCTTTATTTTAAGCCATACAATCCCCCTGCTTTACGGGATTGGGCTCTCATTTTATAACTGGAGAGGGAAATTTGTAGGTCTTACTAATTATTCAGCTGTTCTTAGAGATTCCATGTTCTGGAATTCTCTGAGATTCACTTTAACCTATGCCTTAATTGTTGCCTTAAGTATGACTTTTTTAGGTTTATTTTTGGGTGTCTTTATCAATCAACTTAAAATAGGGCAAACTTTAGTTAAATCAGTGATCCTAATCCCCTGGGCTATTTCACTTACAGCCTGGGGCTTATTAGGACAGGTTGCTCTTAGTAAACAGTTTGGTGTCATAAACGATTTACTTGTGCGCTTTGGTGTAATAAAGAGCGGAGTAGCATGGCTTGGTGAGCCTAATCTGGCAAAAATTTCTGTAATAGTTTCCCGAATATACAAAGATGTATGGTTCAGTGCCCTGTTGTTTTTAGTTGCACGTCAAACAATTCCCACAGAGTTATATGATGAAAGTAAAGTTTGTGGAGCAGGGTCCTGGCAAAATTTCTGGTACATAACGCTACCTTTATTAAAGCCAAATATTCTGTTTATAGGTACAGTGCTTTTTATCTTTGCTCTACAGGAGTTTGATTTAATATTTGCTTTAACTGAAGGAGGGCCTGGATTTGCCACTGAAGTTGCCTCTATTAATATATTTCGCCAGGGAGTTCGTTATGGAAAGTACGAATATGCAACTGCTGTTGCCACTATCTGGAGTTTAATAGTTACCGTTTTTGTGATTATAATTTTTGCACCACTGCAAAAGAGAGCTATTGAAAAATGAGGATACCAAAGACAGGAACTATACTGCAACTTTTAGGAGTTATCTTAATAGTTTTTCTTGCACTTTTTCCTTTGTACTGGATGTTTAATGTTTCTCTCTTACCAGAAGCAGAGGTGATAAAGACTCATCCTCATTATTATCCTCTCTCCAGTATAATTACTTTTAAAGCTTATAAAGACCTTATAATTGGTAGCTCAATTTTTAAGTTTGTCTTAAATTCAATTATAATTGTCTTTTTAGCATCACTCATAACGCTTTTTTTAAGCTTTCCTATAGCCTATAGTATTGCCAAGTACAATTTTAAGTTAAAAAAATACTTGCAATATGGAATAATATGGCTACTTGCTCTTCCCTGGGTAGTTTATGTACTTCCTATTTTTACAATAGTCAGTAAACTGAATCTTTTAGATACCCATATTCTGATGATAATGCTGTATGGATTCAGCGGGATACCACTTTTTTCCTGGTTTATCTTACCCTTTATGTATACCTTTCCAAGTGAGTTAATTGATGCAGGAAGATTGGATGGATGTAGTGAGTGGAGTATAGTGGTAAGGATTGTAATTCCCGCATTGAAAAACGCTTTTATAGCAGTTTTTATCTTAAGATTTGTCTGGGCATATAATGATCTTCTTTATTCATTATCTTTTACCTTCAACAAGGCAAAAATGATAATGCCGGCAATATTAGAAATTCCAGGCTATTACGAGGTACCTTTTGCAAAAATGTCAGCTGGAGGAATATTGGCAGTTTTGCCTATTCTTTTAATTGTCATTATATTTCAAAAATATGTAGTCAGTGGTTTAACAGGGAGAACTTTGAAGTAGGGATCTTACTTTAGGGGAAAAGTTAAAAAATAGGTTCGGTAAGGAGGTGAGAGAAAGGGATAAACAGGGTTTTAAAAAATTAAATGAATCGAAAGGAGGTAACAATGTTAAAAAAAGTAATAATAGGAATAATAGCTCTAATGGTAATGGTGTCAATGGCAGGATCAGCAATGGCAGCATCTAAAATCGTGTTTTATACACCGACCTGGGGATTGGAATATGCACAGAAGATGGTTACAATATATGAAAAGGAAAAACCTGATGTAAAAATTGAGATAATAAAGGGACCTTCAAGCTGGAATGAACATGTTGCCAGAACCTCTCTCTGGTTAAGGACAAAATACCCTGGTGTAGATATACTTTATCAAGATGATGTATTTACAACGGATGGGGTGTACTATGGAGTATGGGCTAATTTAACACCTTATATTTCAGAAAAAGAAATATCAGATCTTGTAGCTTTTCAAAAAGAATACATAAAAAGATTTGGAGGAGTATATAGAATCCCCTGGTGGAACGGTATGAGTTATATGTACTACCGGAAAGATATATTTGAGAAAGAAGGTGTTTCTCCACCTAAGACCTGGGATGAGTTTTTAAAAGTGGGTGAAAAATTGACCAAGGATCTGGACGGAGATGGAAAAATAGATCAGTGGGGATATGTAACCCAGGGAACACCCGGTGAGATGTACAATAATTTTGCGGAATTTCTCTATCAGGCAGGAGGAGATGAATGGGAGCTGGTTAAAAATGGCGTTCCCACACCTGAGGCTAAAAAAGCACTGGAATTTATGTGTGAGGTGTATAAGACAATAGCACCACCTGCTCTTTCCACTATTGGTTATGAGGAAAGTAGAGCCCTACTTAAAGAAGGGAAAGTTGCCATGCTTCGAGATTGGGCAGAGATGGGGAAAATTGCAGCTCAAAATGGATTGACCAATATCGGTGTTATGAATTTCCCAGCTGGTCCAGCAGGACCATACGCAATTGGACATTGTTGGGGTGCTGTAGTTAATAAATACGGAAATAACTATAAAAAGAATAAGGATGTCGTAATAGATTTTGCTAAATTTATGTTAAGACCAGAAATTCAGAAAATCACAGCCGTAATTGAAGGACCTGCTCTTAAATCCTTACTTACAGATAAAGAATTTATGAAAAAACTGGCAAAACGTAATATTGTTGCACCGTACTTTGCACAATTTATAAAATGGCGAAAGGTAAGACATTTTCCACCTGGAAAGGCCACTGAATATCATGAGGGAATTGGAAGAATAGTTACCAGAGCTGCGATAACAGGGGAGATAACAGTTGATGAAGCACTTGTTGAGCTACAAAAGTGGATTGATCCACTGATAGCAGAATTTAAAAAGTAGTAAGACTCGAATAAGAAAGATAGGTAAAGGAAATCCCTGTCTTTTTAAAAAGACAGGGATTTCCTTAAAAG
>JAGGTG010000158.1 GCA_021163905.1 Candidatus Aerophobota bacterium | reverse complement strand
TATCAGTCCAAGAAGAAGGTGCTCGGTACCTAAATAATCGTGATCCAGTCTCTTAGCTTCCTCACGTGCCAAAAGGATCACTCTTCTCGCTCTCTCGGTAAATCTGTTAAACATTTTTTCCCCCTTTTGGGTAAACTCAACCTTATTTATACTAAAAATGCACTGATAGTCAAGTGAAATAAGGAAAAATTATAGTATCTCAGGTAGTGGCAAAGATCTCTTCTCTTTGAGGACCAACAGAAAAAAGCCTGATTGGTACCCCACCTATTTGCTCAATCCTCTTTATGTAGTTTCTGGCAGCAGAGGGTAGCTCACTATAGGAGTTTACTTTCGAAGTATCCTCTTTCCAGCCCTCTATTTCCTCATAAACTGGTTTACACTCCTTCCACAATTCAAAATTACCGGGAAAATCTTTAATTATTTTTCCCCTGCAATTGTAAGCAACACATATTTTAACTTTGTCCAGCTGATCTAAAATATCCAGCTTTGTCAGAATAAGCTCGTCAAGACTGTTTATTCTGGCTGCGTACCTAAGAATAACTGCATCAAACCACCCACATCTACGGGGTCTACCTGTGGTTGCACCATACTCACCCCCTCTTTTCCGCAGTAAATTTCCAACCGCTCCTTTTATTTCAGTCGGAAAAGGACCTTCACCAACTCGCGTGGTATAGGCTTTTGCTACTCCGAAAACTTTAGATATGTCACGTGGTCCAATACCAGCTCCCGTGCATACACCCCCAGCCGTAGAGTTGGATGAAGTGACATAAGGATAGGTTCCATGATCAATATCCAGGAGAGTCCCCTGTGCTCCTTCAAACAAAATATCTTTACCTTCCCTCATTAAATTGTGGATAAGAAGTGAGGTATCGGTGATGTAAGTTTTTAACTTTTGCCCATACTCAAGGAGTTTTTGCATCAGATCATCCTCAGAATAATCAAATCCATAAAGCTGATGGTATATTTCAAGGTTTAAACTCAACTTCTCCTTGAGAGTTTCCTTCTCCAAAAGATCCCCCATCCTTATGCCTCTTCTGGCAGCTTTATCCATATAGGCAGGACCTATTCCCTTCCCTGTTGTTCCTATTTTGTTTTTTCCTCTCTTTTCCTCCTCCCATACCTCCAGATCTTTATGATAGGGCATAACAACGTGAGCATTGGTAGAGATGTAAAGGTTGTGTGTATCTATACCCCTTTCTCTTAGTTCCTCCAGTTCCTTTAATAGCTGTTCGGGATCAATTACCACTCCATTGGCAATTATACTTTTCTTGCCAGGGTGAAGTATACCGGAGGGTATAAGATGAAAAACAAATTTTTCTCCATCAACCACTACTGTGTGACCGGCATTGCTCCCACCCTGATACCTTACTACTGCATCCACCTTTTTTGCAAAAAGATCTATTACTCTACCTTTTCCCTCATCCCCCCACTGAGTTCCCACAACTACTATATTAGCCAATTATAACTCCTTTCCAATACAGTTAAATTGGACTTTTAAAATGCTGGATTTTCAAAACGACTGTACTCACTGATGAATGTTAACTTTATTTTATCTATTGGCCCATGACGTTGCTTGTTGATAATAACCTCAGCTACTCCCTCATCCTCTGATCTATGTGAGTAGTAAAATTCTCTGTAAAGCGAGAGAACAAGATCTGCATCCTGCTCGATAGCACCTGATTCTCTAAGATCTGAAAGGCGAGGTCTTTTATCTTCCCGTTGCTCAACTGCCCTTGAGAGTTGGGATATAGCCACAACAGGTAAATTCAACTCCTTGGCAAGTGCCTTTAGACTTCTTGAGATCTCAGAGATCTGTTGTTGTCTGTTTTCAGCTCTGCGATCACCGGCCATAAGTTGAAGGTAATCAACTATAGCAAGTTTTATATCTTTCTCTGCCTTTAACCTGCGGGCCTTAGCTCTAAGCTCCATCACAGAGATATTAGGGGTATCATCTATGTAAATAGGGGCTTCAGCTAAAACTCCAGCTGCATCGGTCAATCTGGACCAGTCCTCCTCAGATAAAAAGCCTGTCCTTAGCTTCTGGCTATTAACCCTTGCCTCAGCACAGAGCATCCTTTCAACAAGCTGTTCTTTAGCACTTTCCAGACTGAATACCACAGAGGAAATACCTGCATTAATTGCAGCGTATCGAACTATATCTAGGGCAAAAGCAGTTTTTCCCATAGAAGGACGGCCAGCTATTATAACAAGATCAGAGGGTTGCAAACCAGAGGTCAATCTATCAAGTTCGATAAACCCGGTAGGAACACCTGTTATTTGTTCTTTTCTCTGATAAAGAGCCTCTATATGCTCAAATGTTTTTGTAAGAACCTCCTTTATATGGAAATAAGAGGTTTTACTTGTTTTCTGAGCAATGCTGAAAATAAGACTCTGAGCTTTATCGAGGATAATATCAAGGTCAAGAGAATCCTCATAACATAGGCCCGAGATCTTATCTGCTGCTTTTAAAAGGTTTCTCAGTATATACTTTTCCTTGATTATTTCTGCATAGTATTCAACATTAGCTGTTGTAATTACCGAGTTAATTAAGTCAACAAGATAAGATGACCCTCCTATTTTATCCAGTTTTCCCTGCTTACGAAACTCTTCTCTAAGTGTAATAAGATCAACTGGCCTGTTTGAATCAAATAACTTTAAAATACCCTCGTAGATTATCCTGTGAAGGTCTGAGTAAAAGATATCTGGATGATCTATTATCTGTATTACCTTGGGTACTGTTTCCTTCTCCAGTAACATCGCCCCCAACACAGAGCGCTCTGCTTCAAGAGAGTGAGGAGGAACCTTTTCCCCTATATTAAGACCCACATCTAAATTTGGAGAAAGACCTGATTTTCTGGAATTTCTTGTAGCCATACTTATCACAGACGAACCAATTTTGCCTCCAGCACCTCTTCAATTCTGTTAATATCCTCTATCACCTGGGGAGCTGGAGACGTGTCCAAAGTATAAACCGAAACATTTTCCTTCCCTGGAGTTATTCTTCCCATTCTTAAACCCGCTATATTAATCCCGTAATTCCCGAGTACGGTACTTATTTTACCTACTGCTCCAGGTTTATCTACATTTATGCATATGAGAAGATAACCCTGAGGAACAAACTCTAAAGAGCAGTTATTAAACTTTACAATATAGGGGATTCTCTTTTCAAAAACTGTTCCCTCTAACCTGCACTCTCCACTATCACTAACCAGTTTGAGTTTTATTAAACTTGAGTATTCTCCCCTCTCTGTAGTTTTAACTTCCGATACCTTAATACCCCTTTCCTTTGCGAGAAAAGGAGCATTAATGTAGTTCACCCTTTCCTTTAAAACGAAACTCAAAAGTCCCTTTATTAAAGAAACCGTTACCAGTTTCAAATCGTTCTCGGCTAACTCTCCTTCATAGCTAACCTGTACTTCTCTCAAGTTCCCTTTTATAAGTTGAGCACTTAAGCTTCCCATTTTCTCTGCCAGAGAAAGATAACCCCCTATTTTTTTCTCCAGATGTGGAGGAAAAGTCGGGATATTTACAGCATTTCTTACCTGTCCCTTTTTAATAGCATCTATCACCTGATTGGCAATTTCAACTGCCACTCTTACCTGAGCTTCTTGGGTCGATGCTCCAAGATGAGGTGTAAGAATAACCGAATCAAGTTCTAAAAGAGGACTTCCAAATGGTTTTCCTTTCTCAAAGACATCAAGAGCAGCACCTTTTATCTTCCCGTTTTTTATAGCTTTGTAAAGAGCATTCTCATCGATAATTCCTCCTCTTGCACAGTTTATAATCCTTGCTCCATTTTTCATGAGGGAAAATGCTCTCTCTCCTATAAGACCTTTAGTCCGCTCGGTTAACGGTGTATGGATACTAAGATAATCAACCTGAGAAAGAAGCTCATCTAAATCACAAAGGACAACACCTGTTTCCTCAGCCTTTTCTTTTGTAACAAAAGGATCATAAGCCATAACTTTCATTCCAAAAGCCTGAGCCCTTTTTGCTACTTCAGTTCCTATTCTCCCGAGACCAATAATTCCCAGAACTTTTCCGTAAACCTCAGTTCCCATAAACTTCTTTCTGTTCCACTCTCCTTTTCTTAAAGAAAGATTTGCCTGAGGAATATTTCTGGAAAGAGATAAGAGCAGGCACATCGTATGCTCAGCAGCGGAAATTGTGTTACCTTCGGGGGTATTCATAACTATAATTCCCTTTTTTGTGGCAGCATCCACATCAACATTATCAAGACCAGTTCCCGCTCTACCGATTATCTTTAAATTAGAAGCTGCATCAATAACTTTTCTGCTTACCTTGGTTCCACTACGAATAATGAGGGCAATATACTCAGGTATGATCCTGATTAACTCCTCTTCAGCAATACCTACCTTCTCTGTTACCTGAAAACCCTCCTCCTCTAATCTTGCAACACCTTCCTTTGCCAGTGGATCAGTTATCAAAACTTTCAAGTCTATCTCCTGTTATTCACAATTTATCGTTGATTAAAACCTGCTCTGCAGCTTTAACTCCCCTTCCCAGTTCAAGATCATATCCAAGCTCAAGAAGAGACATCTCCAGGGCTGAGATAACTCCAATAATATCTAACTTATCCATCCATCCAAGATGGGCAATTCTAACTATCTTACCCGAGAGCTTTCCCTGACCACCAGCTATTACAACTCCATAGTCATCCTTTAACTTCTTCCTCAGCTCTTTATCCTGAATCCCTTCAGGAAGAGAAATTGCAGTAACTACATTTGACGGGGGATCTCCAAATACTTCAAGACCAATGGCAACAGCTGCTTTTCTGGTAGCCTCTGCAAGCTTACGGTGCCTTTCGATTACTGTTTCTATTTTCTCATCCTCAATTAACCGTAAAGCCTCTCTTAAAGCACAGATAAGGGAAACAGCAGGAGTATAAGGAGTCTGTCCCTTTTCAAGTGAGGCTTTTGCTTTATTAAAATCCCAGTAGTATTTTGGAAGAGTGGAAGTTTTAGTAAACTCCCAGGCTTTTTCGGAAAGACTAACAAAAGAAAGGCCAGGAGGTAGCATAAGGGCTTTCTGAGATCCCGCTACAACTACATCTATTCTCCACTCATCTGTTAAAAGGGGATGTGCTCCCAGTCCACTTATAGCATCTACCACCAAAATAGCAGGGGTTTTTCTAACCACCTTGCTTATACCTTCAATATCATACACAACAGCGGTACTTGTCTCAACCAGCTGGGTAAAAACAGCTTTTATATTTTTCTCTTCTTTTAACTTTTCCTCTATTTGTTCTGGATCAACTACTTTTCCCCACTCCACATCTATTGGTATAACCTCCAGTCCAAAGGATCTTCCAATATCACTCCATCTTTCACCAAACTTACCCCCCCTTACCACCAGGACCTTATCTCCTGAAGAAAATAAATTAGCAATAGTAGACTCCATTGCTCCGGTACCAGAGGCTGCAAAGGTAAAAACATCTCTTTTAGTCTGAAAAACATACTTTAACCCTTCACACACCTGCTTAAAGATCTCTGAAAACTCAGCAGTTCGGTGATGGATAATCTGCCTTGCCTGCTCTAATCTAACTTCTTCCGGAAGTGGAGTAGGACCTGGAGTGAATATTCTCTCTTTCACATTTCACCTCTTTTTTACCAATTTCTAATTTATATTGGGGTAAACGCTCACTCTCCTTTTATTATCAAAATGAACATACCCTTCAATTCTGGCAAATAGTGTATCGTCCCTTCCCTTACCCACATTTACACCTGGATGAAATCTGGTGCCTCTTTGGCGAACAAGGATAGTTCCTGCTTTTACAAATTGGCCCCCAAAAGCTTTTACTCCCAGTCTTTTTGATGCACTCTCCCTACCATTTGAGGAGTGACCCTGTCCTTTTTTATGAGCCATTATTATCACCTCTTTTTTGTATCAATAATATTATTATAGGACTATTTAACTTATTCCTTTAATTCACTAATTCCAATTGCAAGAACTACAATTCCAACACCTGCTGCAGCTATTCCCACAATCCCCTGAAGAAATCTCAAAACCTGAACTGCAAAAATCACTATCAGCCATATTCCCACTGCGGTAGCTACCGCACCTCCAACTATTTTTAGCCATTTTTTCATTTAACAACTCCTTCTTTATTTTTCCAGCATAGATTAAGGGGATGAGAGGAGTGTAAGCCGGGTTCTGTTGCCGGAAGAAATATCCTCCGGTGGTGATCATTTATCTGGGATTCAGGTTACCCTGAACCTCAAGCGGCCTACCCGAGGTTTAACCTCCTATTTGGCCTTGCACCTGATAGGGTTTACCCAGCCAGGAAATCACTTTCCTGCTGGTAGGCTCTTACCCCACCTTTTCACCCTTACCTACTGATTCTCAGTAGGTCTCAGTAGGCGGTGTGGTTTCTGTGGCACTTTCCAGGGGTCACCCCCTCTGGGAGTTACCCAGTATCGTTAATTGGTGCCCGGACTTTCCTCAGGAGAGGTATCTCCCGCGATCACCCATCCTCTCATCCCCTTAGCAGCCCGTTTGGCCAATTTATCAGCCTCAGTGTTGTAACTCCTCGAAATATGATGAAAACTTACCTTCTCAAACAGACTCTCCAGATGCTTAACCTGATTGTAAAAAAGCAAAAGATTATGGCTACGAACCTTATACTTACCCTTTAATTGTTTAATTAAAAGCTCACTGTCGCTATAGCAGATAAGCTCCCTTGTCCCTAATTTCAAAGCTTCCTGCATTCCGTAAATGAGGGCAAGATACTCGGCAACATTATTAGTAGTAATTCCAACAAATCTACTCTCTTTTTTTATAAGAGAGTGTTTAGAGTCATACAAAAGAAAGGCAATTCCTGCTCTTCCCGGGTTTCCAAGTGAGGAGGCCCCATCACTTACCAGGATGATTTGCGAGTAATCCTTCAACTTCTCTTTTTATCTTTGACTTACCTATTCGGCTTTCAACTTCTTTATCTGTTCTTCCTTTTCTTTTATTTTATTCTCAATTTCTTGAATTTCTCCGGTTATTTTTTTTATCTCCTCTTCCTCTAATCTTTCCTGGACGTTTAACCTGAAGGCAAGTTCACCAAGCTGCTTAAATTTATCCTCCAGCTTCCTTTTATCATCTTTTATCTGGGATCTCAATTTAGCTATTTGTCCAAATTCCTTGGTTTCGGTGGCAAATTTCTCAAGACTTTCCTGAGTTGTTTTTTTAATCTTCTCTGCCAGATCATCCAGGTACTTTTTCCATTCCCTGGTCTCTGTAGTAGTTTTTTCTATCCCGGCCTGGGTGGTTGCCCTTAACTGATCAGCCAATTTGTCAAGTTTTTTACCAAGATCCTCAAATTTACCCATTTACCTCACCCCCCTTTACCTCCAAAAAATGGCACGCCTGGAGGGACTCGAACCCCCAACCAGCGGATCCGAAGTCCGCTGCTCTATCCTGTTGAGCTACAGGCGCAAAACAGCGCCCCCAGGAGGGATCGAACCTCCAACCCTCGGATTAGAAATCCGATGCTCTATCCAATTGAGCTATGGGGGCTTATTACATTTATAATAAAGAGAAATGATGAACGTCAAGCTTCACCTCGAAATGGATGTACCAAAAGCGTATTTAATGTCGTACGTAATTTGCCTCGTTTCCATGCTATGATAATGGGTAGGTTGTCACAAAATTCTGATATCACCTGTAAGCATGCACCACATGGGTAGACTGGTATATCCGTGGGTGTATAGACGGCGAGCATCTTGAACTTCCTGCAACCATGGCTCAATGCGTTAAATACTGCAACACGTTCAGCACATATTGTTAACCCCAAAGATGCGTTCTCAACATTTGTACCGATGAATATTTGGCCATCCTCGGTGAGTATAGCTGCACCTACACTGAAGTTTGAGTAAGGGGAATACGAAAATTTGCACGCTTTTTGGGCTGCTTCGATCAATTCGTCCTCCATACCTTTAAAATTAATCTGGGTTGCCATACCGCAAGCTGGGTTAACTTTACAAATGTTGACTATTCTAAAGCTTCGTGCTATACAGTTGGGTACATTAGTACGCTACATAAGTGGTAGGTTTGTAGGGTATAAAATAGCGATAATGTTGGGGGTGTTGGCGTTCATGGTACTTCGGGGACGACGTCATCAAGTACGTGATAACCTTATTAATATTACTGGTAATGCATCAGGCACATGGCGTAACTTCGTAAACTTTGCCATCACTTACGCGGATTTTTTGGCAATACCGCGGATGAAGCGTGAGGATTTCAAAAAGCTTGCCCAGCTAAAAGGGTTACAGTACCTTGACGAAGCGCTCAGCTTGGGTAAAGGTGTAATCTTCATCAGCGCACATATGGCAAATACTGAGTTGGCTGCTTGTTATATTACAAGCTATGGTTACGATACGGTTACAGTGGCTGAACTACGTGGGACAGGTAAACGTTGGTATGAGATGATGAATAAATTTCGTTCCCATACCGGGATGGAGGTGTTACCGCTTGAGGATACAAGCACCCCTAAACGCATAATAGAGCGGTTACGTGCTAATAAAGTGGTGGTGTTGTTAGGTGATAGGGATCTCACAGGTAGTGGGGTGGAGGTTTGTTTCTTGGGTAAGAGGATGAAGTTACCTAAGGGGCCGGCACGGTTGGCGCTTGCTACGGGTAGCCCAATAGTTACCGCATTTTTTGTGAAAGGTGCCCGCAAATATAGGGCATGGGTTGATCCCATAATCGATTTCAGACCCACTGGCAATAAAGAGAAGGATATTAAAAATATTACCCAAATAATAGCTAAGAGGATTGAAGCTGTAATCCGAAGATATCCACATCAGTGGCATGTATTCCAAGTAAAATGGGACGAACTCGCAAACTGCGTATAGCACTTGTGTCAAGCCATTACTATCCACATGTGGGAGGGGTGTCCGAACATATTTATAACCTATGGAAGGAGTTCAAACGCAGGGGACACTTCGTGAAAATAATCACAGGTAAGATGGAGGGT
>JAGGTG010000172.1 GCA_021163905.1 Candidatus Aerophobota bacterium | reverse complement strand
ACCATAGCTGCATGTGAGGAGGGCATTCCTCCGGGTTCGATGAAACGGCGCCATTTTATTTTTTTCTCTTTTAGGTAAGTGACTACAATTTTAAGAGCCTGAGTTAAGATCCATGCTGATGCAACAGACCAGAGGAGTTTACTGCTAAGAAGTAGTAAAAGATCCTGTCCCATTATTTTTGATTGTTCTCCTCAAATAAAGGTCCATACTCTGTTTTAGATTTATCGTTTTTTCTATCCGGCTGCCAGGGCTCCAGTTTAAGCTCACCTTCATTTTTAACCAGGAGTCTTATCCTCTTCTCCATCTCTTCTAATTTTTTTTCACAGAAGTTTACAAGCCGCATCCCCTCTTCAAATTTTTCCAGTGATTCCTCCAGTGGAAGATTTCCTTCCTCAAGGTCCTGTGTTATTTTTTCTAATTTTTCCATGGCTTCTTCAAAGTTCACCTTTACTCTCCTCTACCTTGTAAATTTTACCGTAAAGAGATCCTTTTGATAACATAATTTTTACCTTATCTTCCTCTTTAATCTGTGAGGATTCTTTAACTATTTTTCTGGAGGGAAGACTAAAGCAAATACTGTATCCTCTTTTTAGTATGGAGTAAGGAGATAAAGATTTAGCTTTATTGCTTAAATACAAAAGTTTATCTTTTCTTTTCTCCATTTCCCCTAAATAAGTTCTGGTTATTTTTTCCCTCAGGGCTTTTATTTTTTCCTTGTTGAGGTTTATTTTGTGATAAGGTGATTGTTGAATAAATTTTTGACTTAACCGTAAAAATGCGTTCCTCTGATTTTGAATATTTGCCATAAGGTAATCACGAACTCTTCTGCGGTACTCATCCACTCTCTGTTTTAAATCTCTGGTAATTTTTTGAGGATGTCTTGCTTCAAGTAATTTTCGTAATTTGAGAATTTCCTGTTCCAGGGATTGTTTTTTTCTGGAGATAAGATTTTTTAATTTCCTTTTTTTCTCGGAGATTTTCTGTATTAAATCCTCTTTTCTTGGTACAACTCGTTGAGCAGCGGCTGAAGGAGTGGGTGCTCTTTCGTCAGCTACAAGATCGGCTATAGTTTGGTCAATTTCATGTCCCACTGCGGAGATTATGGGAATATGAGAATTGTAGATAGCATCTGCTACCACTTTTTCATTGAAGGCAAAAAGATCCTCTATTGACCCTCCCCCCCTTCCAACTATTATTACATCTACTTTTCCGTATTCATTTAAATTCTTAATTGCCTGAGCTATCTCCAGGGGAGCCTCTTCTCCCTGAACTCTACAAGGGGAGATGATTATCTCCAGATTGGGAAATCTATCATCCAACACCCTTAAAATATCTTTTACAGCTGCTCCTTTGGAAGATGTAACAATTCCAATTCGCTGGGGAAGGAAAGGAAGAGGGATCTTATGTGCAGGGTCAAAGTAGCCTTTTTCTTTTAATTCTTTTTTTAGTTTTTCATATGCAAGATAAAGTAAACCCTTACCCAGAGGGAATAGCTCCTCTACATATAGCTGGTAGCAACCCCTTGGAGGATAAACACCTATACTTCCTCTTGCCACCACCTCAAGCCCGTTTTTAATATCAAACTTTAAATCCTGCATTTTGTCCTCAAACATTATACAGGGAAGGAGTCCTCCGTTATCTTTTAGAGAGAAGTAAAGGTGTTTACCGGGGATTCTGTAATTTGAAATTTCCCCCTTAACAAGGATATCTTGAAGTTTTACATCTTCCTCAAGAGTCCCCTTTATATAGGCAGTAATCTCTGTTACTGTATGAATATGCAAGTTTTGACTCATTTTTTACCGTAATTAACATAGCAGAGCTACCTTGAGTGTCAAGGTAGCTACACAATTTTTAATAAAAATTTAAGATCTACTTTCCTTCCATAAGTTTTCAAAATAATCCTTGATTTCCCTGACAATGGAGGGTGAGTGAATAAGTACGGCAAGTTCCCTATTTTTGGCAAGAGAATAGTAGGTCCAGTTATTACTTCCAAGGATGGCAACGGATGAGTCTATTATTATCAGCTTTGCATGGGTTGTTATATCTGGAGGATCGTATCTTACCTTTACTCCTCCTTTTGAGAGAATCTTTCCCGAATATTTATTCTTTTTAGTCACTCTTTGATTCCAGTCACTTACCTCCAGTATAACTCTTACCCTTACCCCTCTTCTTTGAGCGGCAATTAAATCCTGAATCAGAATATTACTGGGGCTTAAAGGATGTTCAGGATAGTATCCTATTTCAAATGCTATTACCTGAATTGATGATTTCGCATCTTTTATAGCCCTATCCACCAGGGGAAAATACTCCTGGTCCTTGATTATCTTTATACTCTGTGTGGAAGATAAAACTGCAGAAGATGAAATGAAAAGGGTGAGGATAATAGTACAAAGGACATTTAACCATACTTTGTTTTTCATTAGCTTTATCCTGTTTTTCCCGCGGTCTGCAAAGTAGACACTCTTATTAATAGTTTCTGGTTGTTGATTTACGGTTCTTAGTAACTAACAACTGTCAACCAGGAACCAACAACCGACCTCCCACAAACCAAAATAACTAAATACACCGGATTAACCAGACAAGCGAAATAGCTGATAAGTCAATCCTGATCAGTTAACCAACTAACACTGTAATGCTTTTTTGTATATATCAACAACTTCATCCATATTAAGGATTTTTGGATTGCTTGCCATCTTTTTTTTATTTTCCATTACTTCTTTTGCAAATTGAACTATAGTTTCCTCATTGGTCTTAATATTCAAGTCTCTGGGAAGTCCCACCCTGTATAAGAATTCTTTGAGCAATAGGGCACTTTCACTTGCATTTTTTTTCTGGGATTCCCCGGCACTTTCATCAAGATAGCCTATAATACGGGAGAATTTTTCAGGATTTCCGGAAAAGTTAGCCTCCCAGAAGTAGGGAAAAAGAACCCCATTGGCTCTCCCATGGGGAAGGCCAAGATCTGAGGTTAATCGATACCCCATGGCATGGAGCAGGGTTGTTCCTGTTTGAGCTATTGCTATTCCGGCAAGCATTGAGGCATACATCAGTTGAGATCGAGCCTCAGCATTCTTTGGAGAATTTATCAGCTTTGGTAGATACTTCCCTATAATTTCAATTGCCTGCAGGGCTATACTCTCACTTAAAGGAAAAGATCTTCGAGATACATAACTCTCTATCGCATGAGAAAGAGCATCTATTCCTGTATCAGAAGTTACCTCAGCTGATAGGGAGAAGGTAAGATTGGGATCTACCAGCGCTTCTTTTGGAAAGATATGAGGGTCGGAGAGTATTTTCTTTTGATGATTATTTTCCTTTACATCAGTGATAACCGCATAGGGAGTTACCTCACTTCCAGTTCCTGAGGTAGTCGGGATGGCAATTAAAGGCGGAATAGGGTTTTTTACCTTATTTTTTCCAAAAAAATTTTGTATTGGACCCTGATTTGTAGCCAGAACTCCAATTGCTTTACCAGCGTCTAATGCACTTCCTCCCCCAAGTGCAATTATTACATCACATTTTTTCTCTTTAAACAGGGATGCACCATTTTCCACTGTTTTTATTGATGGATTGGGTTCCACTTTTTCAAAAAAGAAAGGTTCAATTTTTTCCTCTTTAAGTGAATTTTCAAGAGTTTGTAAAAAACCGAACTTTCTTGCCGATTTTTTTCCCGTTACAATAAAGGCCCTCTTCCCGTAAAGCTTTGCTATTTTTCCGGTTTCCTTTAATTTATCCTGACCAAAGTGAATATTTGTTGGCATAAAAAAGTTAAAGTTTAGCATTTTTACCTCACCGGGACTTAAATTTATTTTATTATTATGGTGTATTTTCCTTCTCTTCTCAAGGGTTCAAATTTTTTTCCTCCCCCCTCATAGAACTTACCAAAAAATTCCACAAACTGCAATCTGGCAGTATGTATAAAACCCGAGAGAGTGTTTATCATTATATTTCCGAGATGGCCCAGAATTAAGATAAATATCATTGCTATAGGGCCAAGAACAGGTATTCCTCCCGCCATACCGGCTATTATGTTTACCACAGTGGCTATGACGCTGGTAGCAAGTCCCATAGCCAGAAGACGGGAGTAAGATAGGACATCAGCAAATAGCTGAATTACTCCGTATAACTCATATGCACCTTTTGCAAGTCTCATACCTATTTTTTTACTTCTTCTACCTGAGAACAGGAAAAGCACAAGTCCTCCAGCAATCACCATAACTGTACCGATCCTTGAGTAAACTGGCAATTTTTTCCAGATTGGCAGAAGCTGAGAAGGGGATAAGGTGAGAGGAATCTGGCTGCCTGTACCGCTACTGGAAGCTGTTCCACCTGATATAAATCCCTTTACAAAAGGAATTCCCACAAGGAGCAATCCTATAATCAGCACAATCCAGGATAACTGATCCAGGATAGCTGATGAGACTCTTCCTCTTTGCAGGTTATCCTTTAACTCAAGTGTTATTCCTGTTAAAAGATGAATTACTCCCACCCCCAGCGCAATTACCAAAAAAATCATGGGCTCCTTCATAGGATTGATAATAGCCAGCTTTTTAATAGGATTAAGAAAGGCCGGAAGTTGTTGAATTTCAATTCCAAATATTCCTCCCGTAATTATTCCAATAACTATGGTTAAAAGTCCACTTATAAAAAGCATTGAGAAAAGCTTTTTGCCTCCTTCTCCTACCTGAACTTTTTTTGGTATAATGTAGGATAAAAGGACAAGGATTATACCATATCCACCATCAGTCAGGCATAAGGCGAGAAAAAGAGCAAAAAATGGAGCAAGAAAAGGGGTCGGGTCTATTTCAATATATCGGGGAAGTCCGTACAGTTCCGTAACAAGTTCAAAAGGCTTAAATAATCTGCGATTTGAGAGAGCAACCGGAGCTTTTACCTCTTCCTTTTTAGTTGGTTTTTTTACTATAATTTCTACCCTCGATAAATCACTCAGTACATTCTTTAAAGTAGGAATGTCCTCTTCTTTTATCCATCCTTCCAGAATAAAGGTATAACGACTTAAGTGTGAATGTGAGTTAACCTTTCTCTCCTTTAAAAGCTCATAAAAATAATCATATATCGCCATTAACTTGACTTTTTCTTGGTTTAATTTCTCCGCCTTTTCCAACAGGTCTTCTCTTTCCTTTTTAATTTGTTTAATTCTATCTTTAATTTCTTTTATTCTGACAGAGGGCACAAGGTCCTCTTTGAGTTTTATCTTTTCCCCTCTCAAGCTCTGAAACAAATTCTCTACCTCGGCTCTTTTTTCTTTAAGAAAGATAAGTAAAATGTAAACTTTACGTGCCACCTCATCCAGTATTTGAACATGTATAGCTTCCTTTTTAAGTATACTGGATAGGGAAGTTTTAGCCTCTGCTGGAATTATTCCCAGTTGTACATCTATGTATTTAGAGGTTTTAAACTTATTTACAGAAAAGGAAAGTTTCCTCCATGGTAAAATATTAGTATATTCCTCAGATAGAGAATTTTCCTCTTCTTTTAATTTCTCGATTTTCCTCTCTATTTCGCCTACATTTTGACAGATTTTCTCCCAGTTGGAATTCTTTATCCACTCTGAATATTCCTCTGACTTTACCAGGATCTTACTTGGGAAAAGACCAAGTTCAAATTTTTTCTCCTCGAATTGTCTTAAGAAATTTATAGTTGCCTCGAGCTTTGTCAGGTTTTCCTCAATTGAGGTGGTTTTAATTTCAGTTTTCTGAAAAAATTCAGGAATTGATCCATCCTCAGGAAGTACAGATTGAAATATGCCAGCATCTGCCAATTTTTTAATTACATCTTCTCTTAAACCTGCCTCACCCACAAGAAGAACCTTTCTCATTTTGGCAATAGCCATATTTTCCCCTCCTTAAATTTCCCTAATCAATCTTTTCCCATAATTTTTTTGCTTCATCAAAAATATACTGGATAGCTTTCTGCTTGCTTTCCTGTCCAAATCGAGCATTTAATTTTCCCCTTTCTTTATCTGCCTCTTTTTTTATTTTCTCAATTTCCTGATTGGTAAGTGACTGTGCTTTTTCCCTGTATTTTTTTAGCTCTTCCTGTGCCTGCTCTTCTGCCTGGAGTATCATTTGTTGAGCTTCTCTTTCCGCATCCCTCAGGATTTTTTCCTTTTGCTCCCTTGCCTGTTTTAAGACCTTTTCAGCCTCTTTTTCCTTTCCTTCTATTTTTTTTAAGACATCCTCAGGCATTTTTTTCTCCGTATTTTATTAACTCAATTTTTGCTTCTTTAAGGATTTCCCTGGCGAGGGGATCTGGATAATCTCCAAGAAATATAACTTTTTTTATTCCTGCATTGATAATCATCTTACTGCAAGTTATACAGGGCTGATGGGTACAGTAGAGAATGGAGTCTTTAATACTAATTCCATAAAGAGCTGCCTGAATTATGGCATTTTGTTCTGCATGTAGGCCCCTGCATATCTCCTGTCTTTCTCCCGAAGGAATTCCCAGTTTATCTCTCAGACAACCCACCTCCGAGCAATGAGCTAATCCTCTGGGAGGACCATTGTAACCTGTACACAGAATTCTCTTGTCTCTTACCAGGATTGCTCCTACCTTTCTTCTAAGACATGTGGAGCGTTTTGCTACAAGCTGTGTTATCTGCATAAAATACTCATCCCAGGAGGGGCGCTTCTCAGTTGTCACTTAACTTTCCTATGAGTTTTTTAATTTCTCCTTCAATTTCATCTGCTACCTTTTCATAGTAGGCTTTTGATGTTCCTATGGGGTCTGGGATCCTCTCTTTTCTGTTAGAGGTAAATTCTTTAAGCATCCAGATTTTATTCTCAGCTTCTGGAAAGGTTCTTTTTAAGTAGTAAAGATGAACCTCCTCCATAACCAGAATGATATCAGAATCATCTATTAAATTTTGGTTAACCCTTTTACTCTGGTATGAGCTGACATCTATCCCCCTCTCTTTCATTACCTGTACAGTATAGCTCGAAGAAGATGAGGGAAATCTAACAGATGTTCCAGCTGATTTTATTTCAACTTTGTTTTGTTTTTTAGGCCAGTATTTTTTAAAAAATCCCTCGGCCATAACGCTGCGGCAACTATTACCAGTACAGACAAATAGTATGCCTGCAGGTTTTTGTGTTATTTTTGTAATTTCTTCACGTTTGATTTCTCCCTCCCTTAGCATCCTGGGAGGGAAAATAGTAACATCGATTACCGTTGATTCCTTACCCGGGGGGATTTTGCCTGAATCAACAATTAAATCTATTTTTTCCTTTATAATGGGGGAAAGTTCCTCAATATCCTTTATGGATTGTTCTCCAGATAAATTAGCACTGGTTGTGGCAAGTGATAACCCATTTTCCTGGAGTATTTTATTTACAACAGGGTGAGAGGGAATTCTTATGCCTATTCCTCCTTTTTGATTTACAAGATACCAGGGATCGGAAATAGCTGATTTAAAAATAAGGGTTAGAGGACCGGGCCACCATTTGTTTATCATCTTAATAGCTGAGAGGGGAATTTTTTTAACAAGCGAGATAAGATGCCTTTGATCTTTAATGAATAATATTAAAGGCTTTTCCTTTGTTCTTTTTTTTAAATTGTAAATTTTAATTGCCGCTTTTTCATTCCAGGCATCCACTGCCAGTCCATAAACAGTATCAGTGGGAAGACAAATAACAGCTCCCTCCCTTAGTTTCTTAACTATTTTTTCTATCTCCCCCTGCTGAATTTTAGATGGAGATATCCTTAGAGTTTGCAATTTTACCCTCTTATCTGCCCTTCCCCCAGGATTATAAATTTTCTTGAAGTAAGCTCTGCAACACCCATAGGACCTCTGGCATGTAATTTTTGAGTTGATATTCCTATCTCTGCTCCCATACCAAATTCTCCTCCATCGGTAAATCTGGTAGAGGCATTTACATAAACTGCTGCAGAGTCCACTTCTTGGAGAAATTTCTTAGCTTTGGCATAGTTAGCAGTTATTATGGCATCAGAGTGATGGGAACCGTAGAAATTTATATGCTCAATAGCTTCTTTTATTCCCTTTACAATTTTAACAGAGAGAATTAAATCAAGATATTCGGTAAACCAATCTTCCTCACTTGCCTCTTTTACACCGGGAATTATTTTCCTTACCTTTTCATCTCCTCTTATCTCTACCCCTGCCTCCTGGAATTTTTTGATCATACCGGGTAAAAACTTTTCCGCTATAGCCTCATCTACCAACAGGGTTTCCATGGCATTACAGACACCCGGACGCTGGACTTTTGCATTAAAACATATCTTTTCAGCCATGGTTAAATCTGCATCTTTATCGACAAATGTATGACAGACCCCTTTGTAGTGCTTGATAACCGGTATGGTTGAGTTTTCCGTTACCGCTCGTATGAGACTTTCTCCCCCCCTTGGTATAATTACATCTATATATTCGTCCATTTTAAGCATTTGCATTACTGCTTCCCTTGATGTTGTTCTTATAAGTTGAATACTTTCAGGTGGAACATTGGTATTTTTTAAAGCTTCGGTTAAAATATCAACAAGCACGCAGTTTGATCTTATAGCCTCAGATCCACCCCTAAGTATAACAGCATTTCCTGCTTTAAGACATAATGCCGCTGCATCCACTGTGACATTTGGTCTTGATTCGTATATTATACCGATGACTCCTAAGGGAACAATTACCTTTCCTATAAGAAGACCGTTAGGCCTTTTCCACATACTCTCCACTTTTCCAACAGGATCTTCAAGAGAGGAGATTTCTCTTAAACTGGCAGATAGTTTAGCAATTCTTTTATCATTTAAGGTAAGCCTGTCGATAAGAGCTGAGGATAATCCTTTTTTCCTTGCATCCTCAATATCTTTTTTATTTTCCTCTTTTATTTTTTCAACATTCTGCTCCAGCCTGAAAGCCATTTCCTGAAGAGCTTTATTTTTCTCCAGTGAGGATAGATTTGCCAGAACTCTACTTGCCCTTTTTGCCTGCTTTGCTATTTGCAGAAGTTCTTCTTTTATAGACATAGTCTTTTCCTGTTATTAGAGTTTTTTTTATTTTATCCCGTTGGGCTTAACAGTCAAGCTAATTGAGGGGGCAATGCTTCGCATTTCCCCCTCAACGCTTGCGCTGC